>NZ_BAAAKW010000001.1:0-84677 GCF_039527955.1 Rhodoglobus aureus
CGCCGGGGTCGACGGGCGCCCCCGACCGGACGGGAACAAGTCCTCAAATTCGTCATCGGGGAACAACTCGTGCCGATGATCGGCGAGGAACTTGAACACCGAACCGACCGGAAGCATATGCCCAGCCATCGACTCGACATCCAAAAGCTGACGTTGACCATCATCACGACCCTGCATGAATTAAGTCTTAATCAGCCCCCGAAAATACTGGGAAGGCGCGCCTTAAAACGCCAAATCGACCACCAAATTAATCAGCGGTCTCCTAGCTCTCGCCGTTTTTGTTGTGTCGGAGCGGCAAACACCTCGCGACGCTGCATACACCTTTCGGTGCGGAAGACGTTCCACAGGCAGCTCGTGTTTATAGGTAACTAAGTACGTCAAGACGCACCTGCGCGATGACCGCGATGATGATGTAGCCGACCAGCGCGATGACCGGCACCCAGCTATAGGCAGCAGAAGCCGCTTTGCGGAGCGAGCGTGGTGCAGGAATTGCGCCAACTTTAAGGTTGCGCAGGGTGACGGCCCAGAACATCGGAATGGTCACTGACCAGACGACCATGCACCAGGGGCACAGCGTGAAGAGGTTGAAGATGCTTTGGTAGGCGAGCCACAGAACCAACGCGAATGCACCAGCGATGCCAATGTTGAATGTGACCCAGAACCAGCTATTGAATCGGGCACCAGCGAGGATTGCGGCACCAACGACGACGGGGGCCATGAACCCGACGAGGCCAATGATGGGGTTCGGAAAGCCAAACACTGCGCCTTGTGCTGAGTCTAAGTTCTTGGCGCACTGAACAATGATGCTGAAATCGCAACTCAGCGCGTCACCAGGGTTCTCGAGAGTGTGGATCTTCTCTACCATGAGCTGGAATGAAGCCCAGAGCCCTACGAGGCCAGTGACGATCAGAAATATGGCGAGGGCTATGGGCCTGTTTCGAACCCCGGATGCAGTCATGCTGGGATTATCGCATGCGCGTCACCCGGGTTCTAGTTCGAAGTGCAACACGGTGTGGTTTCCTTCGATGATAGTTCCTGGAAGATTTCGGCGGGGGTTGCCCAGCCGAGGATTTTGCGGGGCCGGTTGTTGATCTCGGTGATGTATTCGTCGAGTTCTGTCTGGGTGAGGTCAGAGAAGCTGGTGCCCTTGGGGAGGTAGCGGCGGATACGACCGTTGAAGTGCTCGTTCGTGCCTCGCTGGTAAGCCGAATATGGGTCAGCGAAATACGTCGGGATCGCGAGGGTGTCAGCGAGTTTGTAGTGGTACGCGAACTCGCTGCCGTTGTCGGCGGTCACCGATCTTCCAGCGTGGGCTGGAATGGAGGTGAAGATTGTTAGTTGCGCATCGAGGGTGGCTTGCGCGGTGATCGATTCGATCTTGATCGCGAAGAGTTTCCGGGATCGGCGTTCCACGTTGGTGTGTAGGCCACCGGTGCCACGCAGCCCGAGGACGCTGTCAGCTTCCCAATGCCCGAACTCATGACGATTCTCGATCACGGCGGGACGGTCATGGATCGAGGTGCGCCACTTGATCCGCTCGGAATGCACTCGTCTGCCCTGTCGTTTCCTGCGTTTGCGGTGCCCACGGGTCAAATATTGTCGAAGTTGACGGTGTGATTGTGCTGGCGAATAGATCCACGAATACACCGTCTCTGCACTGACTCGCATCCGTGGATCGTCAGGGAACTCGGAGGGTAAACGGCCCGCGATCTCCTGGGGCGTCCACCCACGACGCAACGCAGAGATCACCCAATCCACCAGCTGGTCGTAGCCCATCCGGTAGGGCTGATGCGAACGGGCCACGCGCGTGTCTGACTGGAATTGGGCCTGAGCCCCGAGGTAAAGACGTTCATGTGGGCCACGAGTATCGAGCCTGTTGCGCAGGTACGGGCGCAGGTTCGCGTGATCGTGTTCTGGTTGCCACGAGCCTCGGTCCACCTCTCGGGTGATCGTGGACCGGTGAACCCCAAGCTGGCGAGCGATCTCCGCCTTACTGATGCCCCGATCACGGAGCCTGGCAATCTCGATACGGTCGTCCAACATCAAATGTCGGTATTGTGCGGTCAAGGAAGTGCAACCCTTCTCGGAGTGATCTCAATAACCACAACTTAGAAGGTGTTGCACTTCCGACTAGAACCCGGGTCAGGCTCACATTATGAGAATGCGTGCGATAATGAAATGTAGTTACTCCGAGCCGCGCTCGGGATAACACCAAGAAGGCTTACCGGGCATAGCGACCGGACCAGTTACGCAACGCTTGTTGCGCGAGTCGGATAGCCAGTTCCGAAGTGTCGTGACAGGGCACAGTGTCGTGACAGGGCACAACTGCAGCGCGAGCCACGAGCCCGTTGCAGGACCTGAAGAATTAGTAGCGGTTCCCCAGCCATAGGTTTGGCGGGGGAATAGCGCACGAGAGAGTACCCGGTAGGTGGCGCGGTCGCCTATTAGGGCAAGGAGTACACCAGCAATGGTGAATGAAAGCGATAATTCGAAAGCAGTTCCGAAGAAGAAGGGCCTTTTTGGCCGCATTCTTCCTGCTTCCAAAGCAGCAGTGAAGCCAGTGGCGCAGACGCCGCCGGTGGAAGCTCCTGCGGCTGCAGCTGCAGCACAGCGCACGGCAGCGGGCGCTCCTGCGTCAGCAGAGTCAGCAGCAACGACCGCAGCGACCGAGAAAGCCGAGCCCGCCGCAGCACCCACGGCTTCTGGCACCGCGCAGGGACAGAAGACTGCACCGACGCGCTCACGATCGCGCAAGAGCGCATCATCGTCAGCAGAGAAAACTGCCGACGGCGCTTCGACCGAGAAATCACCGAAGGCCAAGAAGGCGACTGCGGCTACCCCTCCGTCTACGACGTCCTTGCTCTTCCAAGCACCAGACCTGCCAGAGCTTCCGGCTCGCGCACCTCGTTCGCGCAATGACAATAAGTCAAACGCAGACACTCGCAACGATGACAATGGTGATCACGACGAGGCAGGCAATGTCCGCCGCCGTTCACGCCGTCGCTCGGGTGAAGAAGCTCGCCCCGGCGATGAGTCTCCCAACACCGTTGTTCGTGTCCGCCAGCCTCGCAAGCAGCCGGAGCCCAGCAACGAGCCGACGAAGGTCAAAGGTTCTACGCGTCTCGAGGCTAAGAAGCAGCGCCGCCGCGATGGCCGCGATGCTGGTCGTCGCCGTCCCGTTGTGACCGAGAGCGAGTTTCTCGCGCGTCGCGAAAGCGTCGACCGCGTCATGGTGGTCCGCTCAAAGTTTGACCGCATCCAGATTGCTGTTCTTGAAGACGGCGTTTTGGTCGAGCACTACGTTGCCAAGGCCCAGGATGCGAGCCTCATCGGCAACGTGTACCTCGGTCGGGTGCAGAACGTTTTGCCCAGCATGGAAGCAGCGTTCGTCGACATCGGGCGTGGCCGCAATGCCGTGCTCTATTCCGGTGAAGTTGACTGGGATGCCGCAGCAGAGAACTCTGCTGATGGCAAGCCGCAGGCACGCCGCATTGAGCTCGCGCTCAAGCCAGGCGACCGCGTGCTCGTTCAGGTCACCAAAGACCCTGTCGGGCACAAGGGTGCTCGACTCACGAGCCAGGTTTCGCTTCCCGGTCGCTACCTCGTCTACGTGCCGAACGGTTCGATGAGTGGCATTAGCCGCAAGCTCCCTGACACCGAGCGGTCACGTTTGAAGAAGATCCTCAAGGGTGTTCTTCCGGAGAACGTTGGCGTCATTGTGCGCACGGCCGCTGAGGGCGCAACCGAAGAGCAGCTCACGCTCGACGTGAGCCGACTGACGAACCAGTGGGCTGATATCAGCTCACAGGTTGAAAAAGCTCAGGCTCCCGCTCTGCTTCACTCTGAGCCCGATCTTCTGATCAAGATCATCCGCGACGTCTTCAACGAAGACTTCCACAAGCTCGTCATCGAGGGCGACGATGCTCGCAAGACGATCGAGGGCTACGTTCGTTCGGTCGCACCCGATTTGCTCGACAGGCTTCAAACGCATGAGAGCGCTGTCGACTCGTTCGAGGAGTACCGCGTCTCTGAGCAGATCGAGAAGGCTCTCGACCGCAAGGTCTGGCTGCCGTCTGGTGGTTCGCTCGTTATCGACCGCACCGAGGCCATGACGGTTGTCGATGTCAACACTGGCAAGTTTGTTGGCTCGGGTGGAAACCTTGAAGAGACCGTCACCAAGAACAACGTTGAAGCTGCTGAAGAAATCGTTCGTCA
Source organism: Rhodoglobus aureus (assembly GCF_039527955.1). Classification (NCBI taxonomy): domain Bacteria; kingdom Bacillati; phylum Actinomycetota; class Actinomycetes; order Micrococcales; family Microbacteriaceae; genus Rhodoglobus; species Rhodoglobus aureus. The sequence continues at coordinate 4,216 of NZ_BAAAKW010000001.1, forward strand.
GCTGCGGCTGCGCGATATTGGTGGAATCATCGTCATCGACTTTATCGACATGGTTCTTGAGTCGAACCGTGACCTCGTGTTGCGTCGTCTCGTTGAGTGCTTGAGCCGTGACCGCACTAAGCACCAGGTTGCCGAAGTTACTTCGCTTGGCCTCGTGCAGATGACTCGCAAGAAGTTGGGGCTCGGCTTGCTCGAGACCTTCAGCGAAAATTGTGAAGTCTGTGCTGGCCGTGGCGTAGTTGTGCACCACGATCCCGTCACTAAGCACCGCCAACAGCCGACTCAGAACGAGCAGGCTGGCAGTGGTCGTCGTGGCCGCAATCGCGGTGGAAGCGGCAACAACGGTGGGGGCAACTCAGGCGGAAACAATTCCGGCTCCAGTGGCAATGGTGGTTCGCAGAACCAGCAGTCGAACGGTGCCACGAAGTCTGCCAATGGCGGTTCGAACAATGGCGGCGGCAATGGCAGCGGCAACGGAACTCACGCGATCACCGAAGACGTTCGCAACGCTCTTGCCCGCGTAGCGGCCAGCACAGTTGCGGCCACTGCAGAGCACGGCGCAGAAGATCCAGCGGCGGTCGCCGAAGCGCCATCGACAGACCAGAAGTCAGGATCCTCGAGCAAATCGGGCTCCTCGAGCAACTCCGGATCGTCACGCAACGTTGGTTCGTCACAGAAGTCGGATGCTTCCAAGACCGAGGCAAAGAGCCAGAAGTCGACTCAGAACTCGGCAACCCAGAAGTCGCCGACTCAGGCTAGCGATGTTGTTGAGGCCGCTGCAGTAGCTGCAGTTGCCATTCTCGATTTGCCGGAGTCGAAAAATTCGCAAGTTGCGCCGAAGATCAGCACGCACGATGCCGAGCAGATTTTGGGTTCGGTTCTCGAATCTCTTCCAGAGCCCAAGCAGCCGGGTCAAGGACGGTCGCGTGGTTCACGTCGTGCCAGCAGTCAGGGTAAGACCGTTACCGTGGCGCCGAGCGACGACAAGTAGATCCTGAAAGTCTCGGCCCTTTCTGGGTCGAGACTTTATAGGATTGGCATGTGAGTCACGCTGAGCCTGCGGGCCAAATTTTTCGACGCCGCGGCCGTAAAAATTCCCGTTCTAGCGCCCGATTGCCCGGTGTGGCGTTTGTCTGGGTCGTGGGAGTACTGCTGGCGCTCGGCGGCGTGATTTTGGCGCTGGGATACCTACAGGGTCCCAGGCTATTGAGCGCCGAACTCGACACGGATGCCGTCACAGACTCGTCTGATCAAACTCTGCGTCTGATTCTCAGTCAGTCAGTCTCGGGCATCGAGTCTGGGGCAGTAACGGTAGAACCGTCTGCGGCAGTGAGCGTCGCGAGCGAAGCCGATCTGATCTCGGTGACATTCGAAGAACCGCTGGACTACAACACTGCGTACACGGTTACGGTCAACGGTGTTGAGAGCGTGTCAGGGGCCTCGGCGTCGACGATTAGCTATTCCTTCACCACGGGTGGCCCTAAGCTCTACCTGCTCGACCGTGGAGAGTCAGCGGACGAGATTGTTCGTGCCGAGCTAGGTGGCTCTGAACGCTCCGTGTTGTTCGCGGGCGAGGGTATCCAGGAGTTCATGCCGTTTGGCGATCTGCTGGCCGTCACTACGGCTTCTGCGGACCGTCAGGGGACACTGTGGCTAGTCAACCCTCAGACGGGGATTGCTGAGAAGGTGGTGCTGCCTGAGGCAGGGGAAGTCGTCAATCTTGATGCTTCGCGTTCGGGCGCAACCCTGGGGTTCACAATCTCGAGTGACGATATTGGACCGATTGCCACCGTCTGGCACACCCTGTACACGATTGATTTTGATCGCGGTCGCGATGCCATTGCGGTGACGGGCCTCGATGGCGCGCCGATGCGGGTGACGGGGTGGCAGTTCATTCCGGGAACTCTGAACATAGTGGCGCTCACTGCCGACGGCACTCTCGTGCGGGTCGACTCGTCGACTGGCAACGTAGAGCCACTCGGTCAATACTTTGAGTTCGATCGGGTTTCAGCGGATGGCAGCCACGTGGTCGTCAGCGATTCACACGGGAGCGCTGCGATTGCGTTGACCGACGGTGCTGAGCGGGAATTGAACGCGTCACCGATAGATGGCAAACAGCCCTTTCTCGGACACACCGATGCGGGAGCTGCAGGCACATTGGTGGCCAAGATGGTGCTGGTGGGGGAGGCCGGTAACACTTTCAGCAGTCTGCTCGCCTATGACAATGGCGAAGTCTCGCGCATTCTGCACCAAACGGTCGACGACAAGGGGGCGATCCTCGACTTTCAGGTGTCGCCCAATGGGCAACTGGTGGCCGTCGAAGTCCAGCCCAACGTGTCTGCACTCGACTCTGACGAGTATGTGATGAATCCGCGCCCCCGCAGCGTCACAACTTATGTGGTTGATATTGCCAGTGGCGAGGTCACGCAGAACGTCGACGGTTTCGGGGCAGTGTGGCGCTAGCAGAGCTGGCGACTACATAACGAGGTCTCGACCGCAGGACGCTACTTGTTGCGATCGCGCTGCGGCACGCGCAGTCCGCTGGCCTCAAGCCGGCGCACGAACTCTCGCACTCCCACTGGTTCCGCGCCGAGGGCGACGAGTTGCTCCCACATGCGGGCAGGGACGTCGTAGTGGTCGAGGTCGAAGCCGCGCCGCGGGATGCCCGCGAGCTCGGCAAAGGCGTGCAATTCCGCCAGTGACGTGTCGCTCACAATGTGAGCCCACACAGTGTCGTGGGCGGGCCACATCGCTTGGTCGATCAACACAGTCATGGCCTGAGCCTAATTGAGGGCAGATCGTAACGTTGAGCTTTTGACCGGGCACCAGTCTGCGGCGTACTATGGTTGTCGCTGCACTTGAACCGTGGTTGCGATCGTTGAGATCGTGATCAATGTCCGGTGTGCACGTTCTCATTTTCGCCGAGTCGTCACTAATGATTGATTCAGTCGGAAGCAGCAGAAGCGTGTCGTTTGACCGGGAGTGCCCACGTCGAGTATCGTTGATCCTTGGTGTGTGCTGGGCTTCGCCCGCAGAATTCGCCACAAGCTTCAGTAGTTCTAGCTATTAATTGTTAAGTAAGGGTCAAAAGTGGTTTACGCAGTTGTGCGCGCCGGTGGGCGGCAGGAGAAGGTAGAGGTCGGCACGATTGTCGTTCTCGACCGCATCGCAGCCGACAAGAACGGCAATGTTGAGCTCGCTCCAGTTCTGTTCGTTGATGGCGACAAGATCACTCACGACGCCAAGGCGCTTGAGAAGATCAAGGTCGTTGCCGAGGTTCTGAACGATGAGCGCGGTCCAAAGATCGTTATCCAGAAGTTCAAGAACAAGACCGGTTACAAGGTTCGCCAGGGTCACCGTCAAGAACTGACCCGCATCAAGATCACCAGCATCAAGTAGCTGACGAGCGTAAAGGACTTCCAGGAAAATGGCACACAAAAAGGGCGCAAGCTCCACCCGAAACGGTCGTGACTCCAATGCGCAGCGCCTCGGCGTAAAGCGCTTCGGCGGTCAAGAAGTTCTCGCCGGCGAGATCATCGTTCGCCAGCGCGGCACCCACTTCCACCCCGGCGTCAACGTCGGCCGTGGAGGAGACGACACACTGTTCGCTCTCTCAGCAGGCGCAGTACAGTTCGGTGCAAAGGGCGGCCGCAAGGTCGTCAACATCGTCACCGTTTAGTTTCCCCGCTTGCCTGTTCGCAGGTGAACGTTACAGCGAAGAGCGAGCTTCGGCTCGCTCTCGCCATTTAACACAGCAACATTTAACACAGCAACAGCTTTACCCGTGTCTCACGAGAATAGGAGGAACCATCATGGCATCGTTCGTCGACCAGGTGACCTTGCATCTCGTAGCAGGACACGGCGGAAACGGTTGTGTTTCGGTCAAGCGCGAAAAGTTCAAGCCCCTTGCAGGCCCCGACGGCGGTAATGGTGGCGACGGTGGCAACATCGTGCTTTTCAGCGACCCGCAGGTCACTACGCTTCTGAACTTCCACCGTTCACCGCACCGCAAATCCCAGCACGGTCAGCCCGGTCAGGGCGATCACAAAGCAGGCACGGCGGGCGCTGAAATGCTGCTTTCTGTTCCGGTTGGTACGCTCGTCCGCGATCAAGCTGGCGAAGTACTGATCGATATGGATGCTCCGGGCATGCGTTTGGTCGTTGGCCCAGGTGGCCAGGGCGGCCTCGGTAACGCGGCTCTGTCATCCACGAAACGCAAGGCTCCCGGTTTTGCTCTACTCGGTACGCCCGGGTTTGAGGGCGACATCTTCCTCGAGCTCAAGACCGTGGCCGATGTGGCGCTGGTCGGGTACCCATCTGCGGGCAAGTCGAGCTTGATCGCAGCAATGAGCGCCGCAAAACCGAAAATCGCTGACTACCCCTTCACCACTCTGCACCCGAACTTGGGTGTCGTTGAGTCTGGCGATGTGCGTTACACGATTGCTGATGTTCCCGGACTGATCGAGGGCGCGAGCGAGGGTAAGGGCCTCGGGCTCGAATTCTTGCGTCACGTTGAGCGCTGTACAGCACTGCTGCACGTTCTCGACTGCGCCACCTTGGAGCCGGGACGCGACCCAATCAGTGACCTTGATGTGATTCTCGGCGAATTGGCAGCCTACCCAGTTCCTGAGGGCCAGAAACCACTGCTTGAACGCGAACAGCTCGTTGCCCTCAATAAGGTCGATGTCAGTGATGGCAGTGACTTGGCTGATCTCGTCAAGGCTGAATTGGAAGAGCGCGGCTACCGCGTGTTCGAAGTATCTGCTGTGACGCACGCAGGCCTTCGAGAGCTTTCCTTCGCTCTAGCGGCGATTGTCGTAGCTGATCGCGAAGCACGCAATTCCGAACCAATCAAGGAACGAATCGTTCTGCGCCCTCGTGCAGTGAACGCGAAGGACTTCGTCGTCAAGGTTGAGGGTGGAACCTACGGCAACGTCTACCGCGTTGTTGGCGACAAGCCAGAGCGTTGGGTTGCGCAAACAGACTTTGCGAACGAAGAGGCTGTCGGCTACCTGGCAGACCGTTTGGCTCGACTTGGGGTCGAGGACGACCTGTTCAAGTCGGGCGCCGTTCCCGGATCTACCGTAATCATTGGTGCAGGCGGAGGTGTTGTCTTCGACTGGGAGCCCACACTCTCGTCAGCAGCCGAGCTGGTTGCGGCTCCGCGAGGAACCGACCCCCGCCTTGATGACAACGAGCGTGCGACTAACCGCAGCCGTCGCAAGAATTATCTCGAGCGCATGGATGCCAAGGCCGCCGCGCGTGCCGAGCTTCAGTCGGAGCGCGAAGCTGGCGTTTGGGTTGACGATGAAGGTTTCGCCGTTGAGAAAGACGATGAGTCGGAGAATCGTGACTAGCAAGCCCGCCGCGCGCGCCGAGATTCCTCGTGCGCGCCGCATCGTTGTCAAAGTTGGGTCGTCATCGGTCAGCGGTGCCAACGTGGGCCAAATCGGCGCTCTCGTCGATGCGTTAGCAGCTGCGCACGCAGCAGGTTCAGAAGTGATCCTGGTGTCTTCCGGTGCCATTGCAACCGGCATTCCGTTCCTCAAGCTCGATGGTCGTCCCACTGACCTCGCGACACAGCAGGCAGCAGCCGCTGTTGGTCAAAACGTGCTCATCTATCGCTATCAAGAGAGCTTTGATCGCTATGGGGTCGTCGCTGCCCAGATTCTGCTGACCGCAGGCGATATGGACAACCCGACGCATCACAGCAATGCTCAGCGCGCCATGGAACGGCTGCTGGGGTTGAAAATCTTGCCCATCGTAAACGAGAACGACACTGTGGCGACTCATGAGATCCGCTTCGGCGACAACGACCGTTTGGCGGCCCTCGTTTCGGTGCTCGTTCGGGCCGACGTGCTCGTTTTGCTCTCTGACATCGATGCGCTGTACACGAAACCACCCTCTGAGCCGGATGCCGAACGTATTGACTTCGTAGCGTTCGACGATGACCTCATCGGGGTGACCTTCGGCGATATCGGCGCTGCGGGTGTTGGCACTGGAGGTGCGGGTACAAAAGTCGCGGCAGCGAAGCACGCCGCGGCGGCAGGGATCCCTGTTCTCTTGGCCGAGACGAGCCGTGTTGCTGCAGCGTTGGGTGGCGCATCCATCGGCACCTGGTTTGAGGCCGATGCCACAGTCGACTAAGTGTCGATAGCGCGTGTTTGCCGCGGCTACACTCTGAATATGGTTGATTCAGCTGTAGTCGAGCACACGATTACCGAGAAGTTTGAGGCAGCGTGCGCGGCCTCTCGCACGCTCACCACCCTCACTACGGTGCAGAAGAACGCGGCACTGGCCGCTATTGCTCGAGATGTTGAGGCGAACGCCGAGCGGATCATTGCGGCCAACGCGCTCGACCTTGAGCGTGGTAAGAGCAGCGGTATGGCCGAGGGTCTCCAAGACCGGCTGCGTTTGACGCATACTCGCATCGAGCAGCTCTCAGCTGCAGTGCTCGACATCATCGAGCTTGCTGACCCCGTCGGCACTGTCGTTCGGGGCTCAGTGCTTCCCAACGGTCTCTCCGTGTCGCAAGTTCGCGTGCCATTTGGCGTGATCGGCGCCATTTACGAAGCTCGGCCGAACGTGACAATCGACATTGCTGCATTGGCGCTCAAGAGTGGAAACGCTGTCGTGCTTCGGGGCGGGTCAGCTGCCGAAGACTCGAACCGCGTACTCGTCGATATTATTCAAACCGCGCTGCAGAGTGTTGGCGTCGAACCGACCGCCGTTCAAACGATCGATGAGTTCGGCCGCGAGGGGGCGAAGGCGCTGATGCAGGCTCGTGGATTCGTTGATGTCCTGATTCCTCGGGGGAGTGCTCAGCTCATCCAGACCGTCGTTCAAGAATCTACTGTTCCCGTGATCGAGACCGGTGCCGGAATTGTGCATGTGTTTCTCGACGAATCTGCCGACAAGAGCACGGCGATCGAGATTGTGCACAACGCCAAAGTGCAGCGGCCCAGCGTGTGCAACGCGCTTGAGACACTGCTCGTGCACGAGGCAGCGGCAGAACGACTCATTCCTAGCGTGCTTGCGCGGCTTGCAAGCGCGGGGGTGACGATTCACGCTGACGAACGCACACGCGAGTTGTTCCCTGAGGCCCAGGTGGCTGGCGATGATGCGTGGTCAATTGAACACTTGAGTTTGGATATCGCAGTGCGCGTGGTGGCCGACCTCGACGCGGCGATCGACCACATCACTACTTATTCCACAAAGCACACCGAATCGATCATCACCAACGATCTTGCCAACGCAGACCGTTTTCTCGCCGAGGTTGATTCAGCAGTGGTGATGGTGAACGCCTCAACGCGGTTTACGGATGGCGCGGAGTTCGGGTTTGGGGCCGAAGTCGGTATCTCTACCCAGAAGCTTCATGCTCGCGGACCTATGGGTTTGCCGGAACTTACCAGCACCAAGTGGGTTGTGCGCGGTAGCGGTCAGGTGCGCGGCTAGACTGTTCTAGGTTTTGTGAATGGAGATTTGATGTCTATTTTTCTGAATGTACTTGCGTCGGGCGAAGAGCTCGCACCGCTGATCCTGCCCGCGATCGCTTTTCCGCTCATCGCCGCAGTCGTGTTCACGACTCTCGGCTTTGTCACCTGGAGCTTTCGCGACGTCGCTAACCGCCACGTTGCTAAGCCCGCAAAGGCTGGCGACGCTCACGGCGCAGGCCACTAAGGTCGCATAATGTCGGCCGAGACGTCGCAGAGGCGTGCGCGCATCGGTATCATGGGTGGCACCTTTGACCCCATCCATAATGGCCACCTTGTTGCTGCAAGCGAGGCCCAACAACAGTTCGACCTCGATGAGGTCGTGTTCGTTCCTACGGGCAAGCCGTGGATGAAATCAACCGTCACCGCCGGAGAACACCGATATCTCATGACGGTGATCGCCACCGCTGCCAACCCTGGCTTTAACGTGAGCCGCGTCGACTTGGAACGTGAAGGCTCTACCTACACGATCGACACTCTGCGCGACATGCGTAAGGCCTATCCGGATGCTGATCTTTTCTTCATCACCGGTGCGGATGCTATGGCCCAAATCATGGAATGGAAAGACGTTTCAGAGGTCTGGACTCTTGCCCATTTCATAGCAGTTTCACGGCCAGGACACCCCTTAACTATTAGCGGATTGCCTACGCAAGGCGTAAGCTCGTTAGAAGTGCCGGCGCTTGCGATCTCATCCACCGATTGCCGAACCAGAGTCAGCCAGGGCTTCCCGGTCTGGTATTTGGTTCCGGATGGTGTCGTTCAATACATCGCCAAGCACCACTTGTATCGGAGTATGCCATGACCACTTTTCACGATCCGCCGCCGCAGTCGCGCCGCGCGGCACGTCAGAGTGAGCGCGAACGAGCCTCCGACGAGCAGCCCACAGCAGAGGGCTTCACAACTTTCCCTGCGCAAGAAGCGCAAGAGAGCCTCGTCGAAGAAACTCAGACAGACACGAGCGTCGAGACAACTGGCGCCCCTGCGGCTTCAGCGCCCGAGCTGCCAGACGCTGCGCCGCAAACGCCCGTAGCTTCTGCGTCGCCCCCTGCGCCTAAAGAGTCTCGGCCGTCGACAGATGCCGCGTACCGTACAGCGCCGCCACCTTCGCCCCAGACCCAGAACTCGTCGTTCGCGCCGCCGTCGTCTCCACCGGCAGCCGCTCCGGTATCGACTCGTGCCGCTGGCGAGTCCGACGAACTCCCATCAGCCCCTCCAACTTCGTCTGAAGCGCACGAGTCGAATTCTCGCGAACGCACTCTGTCGCGTCGTGAACTTCGCGAACTCCGTGCACGTCAAGAAGCAGAGCTCGCTGGGGAGGCCCTCGATGCGCCTGACGCGCCCAAGCGGGCAGAAGAACACGCTTTAAACAGGGTCGCTCTGACAGTTGATCCGCAGATTCCGGCATACATCGAACCGCCAGCACTCATTGATCCGCTCGCGGTGGTTCCTGAAGCGGCGGCGGTTAATGCGCCGTCTGGGGACGCACTCAGCGCCTTCGAATCGTTGCTGGCAAACGCTGATGGTTCCGCAAAGGATTCGGGCATCACCGATTCACCACGATCACCACTATTCGACCCGCGGCGTGATGCAGGGTCCGACAGGTCGACAGCCGAACTCAACTCTGGTAGCTCACTCAGGGCCCCATCGGCCGCGCAGTTGTCGGCTGCGCCTGCACCGTCCGCTGCGGAGAGGACGCCGGAAACAGTAGACGACTCGCAGCCAGTAGAGACTCCGCGGTCGAATGCGCGGTCAACAATCGCCGGTCTTCTTGGATTTGGGTCCGCGACTCCGGCCAAGCCTGCCGTTGACGAGACCGCTGCCGACGAGCCTGCGACGACCGTTGCTTCAGCGCAAACCAACCTCAGCGATGCGCGTGCAGAGTTCGACGAGCAGGCGCGAAAGCGACTCGATGGTGAACTTCCCGCCGTCGACAGTATTCCTGCCCCGCCGAAGGCAGCGCCGACCCCGGCGATAACCATTGATTCGTCAGCTGTGAAGCTTGTACCTTCTGGCCACTGGTCGCGACAGGCTGCGGTAGAAGACGAGCCGAATGACTCGGTCGTCTCGAGAACGATTGGTAGCGGAACAAGTGCAACCAGCGCTCTTGTCCTGCCGGCCATCCCGTTTGCAACCGACATCCGCGGTCCGTTGAACGCGAGCGGTGAAGCAGTGCTCACCGGCTCGATCGACCTGCCAAGCACGCTCTCCGCGAGCGGTGTTTCTGACCGATTCGATCACGCAGACATCGATTCGCTGCTTGATCTCAATGACAGCGACATGGTGTCGACTGATTCAGCACCCGTGCGCGCTGTCAAAGCGGTAAGCACATTCTCCAATCAGGCAGTGACGCAGACGCAGAAGCCGAAGGGCACTCGTGCGCTGACTGTGCTGATGATTTCGGCAGCGTCGATGGCTGTAGTCGTCGCTGGCCTTCTCGTGGCGGCGTTCGCCTTCAACATGTTGTAGATTTAACTCTTTGCTCTCTCTCCGATTAAGGATCCTGTGACTGCTTCTCCTCGTGCTAACGAGCTACTTTCCATCGTCGCGCATGCCGCCGACGCCAAGCAGGCGACGGATATGGTCGCACTGGATGTCACCGGTCCCACACCCTACACAGACATCTTCTTTCTCGCGACGGGTCGCAACGAGCGCAACGTTCAGTCGATCGCGTCTGAAATCGAAGAGAAGATGATCGAAGCTGGTTCGAAGCCGCTGCGTCGCGAGGGCCGTGCTGAGGGTCGCTGGATCCTTCTCGACTTCGGTCATGTTGTTGCGCACATCTTCCACGAGGAAGATCGCCTCTACTACTCTCTCGAGCGTTTGTGGAGCGATTGCCCCGTAATTCCGATCGAGATCACCGGTCCTACTTCTCCCGAAGCAGAGTCTGTTTAGTAAGTTCCGTTAGTTTGCTTCACACTTCGTAACCCAATTTGTCTGCGTCTCAGTGTGCTGGTTTTCTTGATCTAGCCGGGCAGTTAGACCCCGCGGTGGTTCGATACGAATCGCCTTCGATTTCTGGGGTTTCATGATTACGCTTTCTTCCGTCACCAAGACTTTTGGTGCCGCAGCGAACACAGTTCGCGCGCTCGATGATGTGAGTCTCGCTGTGCAGCGCGGCGAAATCTTCGGCGTGATCGGCCAGAGTGGTGCAGGCAAGAGCACGCTCATCCGTTCGGTCAATCTTCTTGAACGGCCAGACTCCGGCACCGTCACTGTCGCAGACCGCGAATTGACCGCTCTGAGTGACCGTGATCTCCTGCAGGCGCGACGCGAAATCGGAATGGTTTTTCAGCAGTTCAATCTGCTCGATAGCCGCACCGTGCGCGGCAACGTTGAACTGGCCCTTGAAGTCGTGGGCGTGAGTCGGCGCGAACGCACCAGCCGCACCAACGAGATTCTTGAACTTGTGGGCCTTGAGCACAAAGCGCAGCAGTATCCTGCTCAGCTTTCTGGTGGCCAAAAGCAGCGTGTCGGCATCGCCCGCGCCTTGGCATCGCGCCCTAGGGTGCTCTTGAGCGATGAAGCGACGAGCGCGCTCGACCCCGAAACCACAGACTCGATCCTTCAGTTGCTTCGCAGCCTCAACAAAGAGCTCGGTCTCACCATTTTGCTGATCACTCATGAGATGGATGTCGTCAAGAGCATCTGCGATTCTGCAGCGCTCATGAGTGGTGGCCGCATTCTTGAGCAGGGTCGTTTGGTTGATTTGCTCGCCCAGCCTGGCTCGCAGCTTGCTCGTGGCCTGTTCCCGCTTGGTGACCTGCCGGAGGGCAACTCCACCGTTATCGACGTGACCTTCGTTGGTTTGTCATCAGGGCGTCCTGTGGTCGCTCAGCTGGCTCGCACGCACCAGATCGATGTCGGTCTAATCGGTGCTGCTATGGAGACGATTGGCGGCGCGCACTCAGGGCGTACCCGTCTTGAACTTCCGGGGCCGATTGATGCACACACCGCCGCGATCGACGATCTGCGCGCCCAGGGCCTCGTTGTTGAGATTGTGAGGAGCGGACGATGATTGATTCCAACGCTCCCGGCTTCTGGCCGCAGCTTTTTGAAACGCTCCTGAAGGCAACAGGGGAGACCCTCTATCAGGTGGGCGTCACGATGCTCATCACGCTCATCGTTGGGCTCGCGGCGGGCACCCTCTTGGTGATCACTGACCGTGGCGGCATTCTCGAGCGTCCGTTCGGCAGCCTGGTGGCTGGCCGCATCATCAACGCGCTGCTTCAGGCGGTGGTGAACCTGGGGCGTTCGATCCCGTTCATCATCCTGATGATTGCGCTGATCCCGTTCACCCGGCTGCTGCTGGGTTCGGCATTCGGCGTGACGGCCGCGATCGTGCCGTTGACGGTCGCTGCGATTCCGTTCTACGCACGCATCGTTGAGATCTCGCTGCGCGAAGTCAACGAGGGACTCGTCGAGGCGGGACACTCGCTCGGGGCGACTCGTTGGCAGTTAGTTTCTAAAGTGATTGTGCCTGAGGCAGTTCCTGGCCTCATCCGTGGATTTACAACGACAGTGGTGTCGATTGTGAACTACTCGGCAATTGTGGGCGCGATCGGTGGTGGAGGTCTTGGCGATGTTGCTATTCGTTATGGTCACCAGCGCTACAGCGTCATCCACATTGTTGCGGTAATCATCGTGCTGGTCGCGATTGTGCAGATCGTTCAGGTGGTCGGCGCTCGCCTGGCCAACCGAATGTCTCACCGCTGACGCTGTCGGCGGCTTACCCCTGTGTAGTTTTTCTGTTTTCTCTTACCACTGTTTGTTTTCTCGATTAAGGAATGTCATGTCACGCTCCAAATTCTTCTCACTCTCCACTGTGGCCGCCGCTGGCGTGCTCGCTCTGACCTTGGCCGGGTGCTCGGCTCCCGCCGAGGAATCCGCGCCTACTGATGGCACGCTTGGTTCGCTCACTGTTGGTGCCACGGCAACGCCTGCTGGCGAGATCGTTCAGTTCGTTATCGACAGCGGACAGGCCGAAGCGGCCGGTCTCGAGCTAGAGGTCGTTGAGTTCACCGACTACACAACGCCGAACCCGGCGCTCAGCGAGGGCAGCCTCGACGTAAACCTCTTCCAGCACGCACCATTCTTGGATCTCTACAACGAGAACACGGGCGACAACCTTTACGTTGTTGGCCAGGTGTACCTCCCGCCGCTGGCTCTCTACTCCAAGACGGTTGATGAGCTCGCTGACCTCAAGGATGGCGCAAAAATTGCGCTGCCGAACGATGCCAGCAACGAGGGCCGTGCGCTTCTGTTGCTCGCGGATGCCGGACTGATCGAGACGACAGAAGCACCGTCGACGGTCGCTGACATCACTGCCAATCCGAGCAACTTCAACTTCATCGAGATCGATGCAGCAAGCTTGCCGTCGGCCCTCGATGACCAAGATGCGGCAATCGTGAACTTCAACTACGCAGGAGCAGCTGGTCTCACGGGTGACCTGCAGCTGGTTACCGAGCCCACTACGAGCTCGTACTACAACACCCTCGTCACGCGCGATGAGCTCAAGAGCGACCCTCGCGTGCTCAAGCTGTATGAACTGTTGACCTCCGACGAGACGAAGGCGTACATCAACGACTTCTACAACGGACTCGTCATCCCCGTTTCTTAGTCGAAACGGTTAGCCAACTTTGCAAGTTTCTGCTTGTCTGTGGGGCGGTCAGCATCCAATCGGATGTCGGCCGCCCCATAATTTTTGCTCGCCAGTACCACGAATGGTTTTGGTTGGGCCGCGTGTGTAGTAATCTTGAGAAGTTGCATTTTCGGTAACGAAAATAAAACAAATGGGTCCATGGCGCAGCCCGGTAGCGCACCTGCATGGCATGCAGGGGGTCAGGGGTTCGAATCCCCTTGGATCCACCATTGTCCTGTCTCAGGACATAGGAAACCGTTGAACCCCTAGGGTTCAGCGGTTTCCTTGGTTTTGGGGTTGGTAGTCCGTGGTGGTGTCGAGGATTAGTTGGGACTGCTGAAGGCTTGGTTGAGTCTTTGACCTGCCCAGGATTGCGGATTGTGCCCTGACCGCAGCCGCATCGCTCTTAGTTACGGGTTCCAACCGAGCCGGCGGCTCAACTCGCGAGCAGCATGCTCGAGCGCGTCGAGGATTGAGTCCTGCAGTGGCACTTGTGTCCGGCCTGACAAAGTGGCGGCGGCCTGAATACCGTACGCGTGGGTGACGGCGACGGCCGCAACAATGCGGCCACTACGGTCCCGCACCGGCTTAGCAATGGAGGCGAGGCCATCTGTCACCTCGCCGAACTCGCGGGCGAAACCTTGTCGGCGCACTGCGTCAATCTGGTGCAGGAACTCGGCGTGGTTGCGCGGCCCCTTGCCGGTGCGTTGGATGAAGGCATAAGTGGGCGGAAACAGGGCCTGCAACTGGTCGCGCCCGAGGCCAGAGAGGATCATTCTGCCGGAGGCCGTGAGGTGCGTAGGAAGACGAACGTCCTTGGCAGTGACGAGAGGGGCGCGGGAACGCGCTGTCTGCTCGTGAATGTACAGCGTCTCATGGCCGTGTAGCACTGCGAGGTGGGCAGACTCGCCGAGGGTGGCGACCAGGCGATCGAGCACGGGGTGGCCGAATCGGGCCAGCGGCACTTGGATGCCGAATGCTTGGCCGATTTCCAGCGCCGCAATGCCAAGGGCGTAAGTCTTGAACTCGGGTAGGTGGGTGACATAGCCGAGCGATTGCATCCCCCGCAAGAGACGGAACGTCGAGGAGCGCGGCGAGCCGATGGCCCGGGTGATCTGTGCGGCCGGGACCGGGTTCGCTTGGGTGGCGAGGTAGCTCAGGATACGCAGGGGGCGCAGCGAACTGTCGGTGGTGTCGTTCATGGGTGTCCTGCTTCCCGGGCAGAATCTCATATTTGAGACTGTATCTGACGTGCTTACATTGTCCCCGCTGTCCGTCCACAGTTCAATGGGTGTACGCAGAAAATTCTGGGTGGCAAACATAACCCTTACCGACGAAGGCGTCAGGAGACGACGATGACAGTGACCACCGATGCCCCGAGAACCCGAACCCGCGGGATATGGAGACTGTTCGTCTACAGTGGCATTGGGGCGTTTATGTTTTTCGTTCCGCTGACCATCGGCGGCAAGAGCACGATTATGCTCGACCACATCGTCACGTTCTTGCAAGTGACCATCGGCTCGGTATTGCCGTATTACGCCCTCGCGATCATTGTGGCTGGCGCTGTGTATCCCTTTGTGACGGGGAATTGGAAGACGTCCGTCATCGGTACGGTGTTCTCGCTGTTCAAGGTCGTGGGCATGGTGGTGGGAGTCATGATGGTGTTCCAGGTCGGCCCGGCCTGGCTGTTCGAACCGGACATGGGCCCGTTCCTTTTCGAGAAGCTAGTGATTCCAGTTGGGCTACTTGTGCCAATCGGCGCCGTGTTCTTGGCGTTGATGGTGAGTTACGGCCTGCTGGAATTCATCGGCGTGCTTGTGCAGCGGGTGATGCGCCCTATTTGGAGAACTCCGGGGCGCTCAGCCATCGACGCGGTCGCCTCGTTTGTAGGCAGCTACTCGCTCGGGCTGCTCATCACGAACCGGGCCTTCAAGGACGGCAAATACACCGCTCGGGAGTCGGCGATCATCGCCACCGGATTCTCCACGGTCTCGGCCACGTTCATGGTCATCGTGGCCAAGACCCTTGACCTGATGGGTCAGTGGACAGCCTACTTTTGGGTGACGTTCCTCGTGACCTTCCTAGTCACGGCCCTCACGGTGCGCATCTGGCCCCTAAACAGTATCCCCGATACGTACCACCCGGACGCGACTCCACAGCCCGAAGAGGTCCTCACCGGCAAGCGGCTGTCGGTGGCCTGGTTGCAGGCTCAGGAAGCGGTCGCGGCGGCGCCCTCGCTTGGCATCAACGTGTGGCGAAACGTGCGCGACGGTGTGCTGATGGCGATGGCGATCCTGCCTTCTATCCTGTCTATCGGGCTGCTCGGGCTTGTACTCGCCAGCTACACGCCCGTGTTCGACTGGCTTGCCTACGTGTTCTATCCCTTCACCTGGGCGCTGCAGCTTCCCGAACCGATGCTCGTGGCCAAGGCCAGCGCCGTGGGCGTGGCCGAGATGTTCCTGCCAGCGCTACTTGTGGCGGGGTCAGTGCCGGTCGTGAAGTTTGTTATCGGTGTTGTGTCGGTCTCCGGAATCATCTTCTTCTCGGCACTGGTGCCGTGCATCATGGCCACGGACATCCCGATTCCGGTGTGGAAGCTCGTGGTGATTTGGTTCCAGCGCGTGGTGCTGACCTTGGTCATTGTGACTCCGATCGCGTTCTTGCTGTTCTGAGGCGTGGCGCGCGGTGCGCGTGGGAGGCGAGGGGTGGACTGAGGCACCCTCGCCAGGCCGTAGCTCACATCGTGGCTAGCTACGCCGTAGAGAAAGGTGTCGTGGGCGGCACCACTCCGGCCTTGCGCACCCGCGCCTTGAACCATTTGGAGTCGGGGATGCGCGCGAGGATCGGCCCAGCGATGATCGTGATGAGCACGTAGGCAGTTGCTAGCGGCGCGAGCATGGGCTCGATTCCGGCACCGACTGCTAGGCCCGCGATGACGATCGAGAACTCTCCTCGAGGCGTAAGTACTAGACCGGCGCGCCAACGGCCGGCCACTGCGATCCCGGCTCGCTTCGCTGCCAGGTAGCCCGAGAGCGTCTTCGTGGCGATAGTGACGATGGCGAGTGCGAAGGCGGGAAGCAGCACAGGAATGATGTTTGCCGGGGCTGTCGAGATCCCGAAGAAGACGAAGAAGACTGCGGCGAAAAGGTCGCGTAGCGGAGTAATGAGCTGAGCTGATTGGTGGGCGACAGGCCCAGAGATAGCAATGCCTACCAGGAAGGCTCCGACGGCCGCAGAGACGCTCACACGCTCTGCTAAGCCAGCAACGAGCATTGTTAGCCCTACAACACCGAGTAGCAACGCTTCGGCGTTCTTGTCGGGAAGCAGCCGTGACAAGAAGCGGCCGTGACGCAGCGCGACATAGAGAATGAGCAGCACCACCGCGACGGCGATTGCCACCGTGAATGCGCCCTGCAGCAGCCCTGCACCGATGACGAGTGCGGAAAGCACCGGTAGATAGAACGCCATAGCGAGGTCCTCCATCACGATGATGGAGAGTACGGTAGGTGTTTCACGGTTACCGAGGCGGCCTAGGTCACGAACGACTTTGGCGATTACGCCAGACGACGACACCCAGGTGACGCCGGCCAGCGCGACAACAGCGGTGGGCTCCCAGCCCAACAGAATGGCGAAGAGAGCACCGGGCAGCGCATTGAACACACCATCAAGAATTCCTGACACCTTGGACGTTTTCAGGTTCGAGACGAGCTCCTCAGCCGAATACTCGAGCCCGAGCATCGCAAGCAGCAGAATTACGCCAATCTGCGAACCAACCTCGAAGAACTCTTCGGAGGCCTGAAACGGAAGCAGGCCGCCTTCGCCCACCGCAAGACCGGCAAGCAGGTAAAGCGGGATCGCCGAAAACCCGAAGCGTGCGGCAACCCTGCCGAGCAAGCTGAGAACAAGCAAGAGAGCGCCAACCTCAATGAGCAGCTGCGTCGTCTCATGCATACGCGAGCCCTAGCTGGGGCCGCGGTTGATGAGCTTGCCGAGTGCGTCGAGACCCTTGCGGGTGCCCACAGCGACAATAACGTCGCCCGACTCAAACGTGACCTCAGGACCAGGAGAGGGAACAACGTCGTTGCCGCGGGCGATCGCGACGATTGACGCGCTCGTGAGGGTGCGCGCTTTCATATCGCCCATGGGGTGTCCGACGAAACCGGAACCACTAGGAAGAGAGATTTCTTCGGTGTAGAGGCCTTCAGCTTTCTCGCCGAGAACCGACAGACGGCTCAACGTCAGCGAAGAACCGAGAACCTCGGCGATCGCTGCAGCCTCGTCATCAGTCAGCGAGATCGAGGCAGCATTCGAGTCCGGGTCATCCGCATTAAAGAATGCAAGATCGCGTTCACCAGAACGCAGCGAAACCACGCTGACACGGCATCCCGAATCAGTGATCACATCATTGCGAACACCAAACCCAGGTAGATCAATTCGTTCGATTCTTACGCCCACGTCTCCAACTTACCAATACATGTTGAGGTCAATAGTCCAGCGAGAAGCCTACGCCTCTTAGGCAGCAACTCCATACTTTTTCATAGAGGTCTCTACAATGGTGAGCCCCTCGAGCCCGGGCATGCGAGAAATGTGCTCATCGAGCTTGCGAATTTCGCGCAACCCTTCTTCTCCGGAGAACAGATGCCCCATGACGTGAGAGACCTCTTCAGCGGGCATGATGCTCGAACCAACGGGACCCCACGCGCCCTTCAATGCGAGACGGGCAAGCACCTGTGCCTTCTTGCTCTTAGCTAAACGCTCACGAGCCTGAGTGGCATAGAACGCAACATGGCGCGCTTCTTGCTTAGCGATGCGGCGAAGCAATTCTGAGAGCACCGGATGCTTCTCCATGTCCGCGAGACGGTTGTAGGCAGCAACGGCCGACCATTCATTCGCGGCGCCCCAAATCATGTGCACGGCGATGAAGTCTTTGCCGATCACGTTGCCGAGAACCGACTGTTTGATCGGGTCGAGACGATCCTTCCAGCCGAGCTTCAACCGGGTCGCTTTGAGCTCGTCGTAATCAAGGGTCACTTTGTGGGCACCGAGAACCTTCGAGAGGGCTTCGCCGTGCCAGAACTCTTCCCGGTTCCACATCGTCATGAACGCACTCACATCGACCTCTTTGTGTGAGGGCGTCACGAGCAGATCCCGCAGGTAGCAGACCGTGTGGTACTCGACGTCGGCCATATAGCGAAGACTGCGCAGAGTTGAATCGGGCAGCGGGTTGCGCTCAAACTCGGTGAAGTCGAGGTCACCCCACTGAACCTTCTTAGAGGTGGAGGTGTAGCGATCAATATCAAAGGCCATGAGGTGTGGGAACTAGCTCGACGGAGTCGAGTTCGGTTCCTCTCCTTCCTGGTGTGCGGATGTCGCGGCGCGAGGTCTCGGGATGGGGGTACTAGGGGAGCGACGCTTCCAATCGAGCACGTTCCACCGCTTCTCTTGAGCGTGCCTATACAAGTTCACATCAGGGTTGACCGCGCTCGGGTTGCCGACGAGCTGCAACCACATCAGGTCAGCGTGACTGTCGCCATAACCATACGACTCCGTCAGAGTGAAACCGTGCAGATCCGCGTAGTGACGTAACCACGCTGCCCGAGCTTCATCCACTAGAGGTGGATCAGCCAAGAAGCCAGTGAGCACACCGTCGCGCTCGTGCATTCGCCCGGCAACGACTTCGTCGAAGTAGGGGAGGAACGGCGTCACCATGAGATCGATCGTGCCCGTAACCAAGATGGTGCGGTGCCCAGCGTCACGGTGCTCCTGAACGCGACGCAGCGCATCCGGCATCACCCGGCGCATCATGGCCCGACCAAAACTGCCGCGCACCATCCGCTCGATCTCCACAATCTTGAACCCCTCATAGCGACGCATGAAGGTGCGGATGAACTCGCCACGGTCACGACGTTCAGCACGCAAATACTTGCGCAGCGAGAACGTGAAGTTCGCAAGATCGTGCACAACCCTGGCGCGGGGAACAGTTCCGCCCCAGAGCAGCAAATACTGCTTCACAAGGTTCGAGTCGACAACGGTGCCCTCAAGGTCGAAGACAGCGACAACATCGCTGCGCTCCGGGAGCTTCTTTGCCGTGCGAGCTTTGGCCGCGGGCCGGTTCGCAAATGCTCGAGTGAGAGTCGTGATGGCGGGAAAGTGCACCTGCTGAAAGTAGTTTTCCCAGTTAATCTCGGTGACATCAAAACGGGCGCTCTGCGGAGTCTTCTTCGGTAGCGACGCCAAGAGCTCGCGAGTGTTCCGGTCGTCGAAGATGATCTCCGTCTGCACGTAAGCGCGGTAGAGATTAGTGAATGCGCGCAAAACCTCGAGCTGATGCTGGCCGCTCTTGACCTCGTCTAGCCAACGACGCGTCTGAGGAGTGGGCGGCATTTTCGTGATCATTCGCTCCGCACGTGCCGCCTGACGCTCGCGCTTCACAAGCGCTTTCTCAACACGCTGGCCGCCAGGGAAACGCCACAACGGAACGCTGATCTCGCCATCTTCGGCGGGAAGCGGGTTTGCCGTGAAGTAGGCGTTGACGTTCTCATACATGCGGTGGAATGGCAGCGGATTGCTTGCCCCAGAACTCACGTGGTAATACTTGGGCGCCTTCGGATCGGCCTTCGTCGCAGCAGCAGCTAAAGCAGCATTCACGACAAAGTCGACCGGGATGACATCGAGAATCGAGTCGGGCAGGCCCGGGAAGTCAGGCAGCTGACCGCGGCCATAGGCGAGGATCAGCGGGTCAGCGACCTTGAAACCGTCGATCCAGCCCGGGATTGGGTGGTGCAGCGCGCTCTCGATAATCGAGGGGCGAACCACCGAGAGTCGGTGCCCGGCCTGAGCCCAGAGCTCCTCGGCAACTCGTTCGGCGAACGCTTTGGTGAGCGTATAGACGTCTGTCCAGCCTAGGCTCTCAGCGCGCATCCGGCCGTAATCAACAAGTCGATCGTGCACCCACTCAGCGCGTGCCGCCTCAGTGAACTGGGCAACAGCCTGCGGGCCGGCCTTACCGTGGCGAGCCTTCGCCGCATCCAGCTGCGCACGAAGGGCCTCTGGCTGGCGGGACTCGAACTCAACGCGAGTGCGGGCCGTGCGAGCAGCCTCATACTCTGCGCGCCAATCGACGTTGTGTACGAGCGATGCTTCTGGCACGATTCCCTTGCGAATTCCGCCAACATATGCGGTAGAAATGTGCACAACGTGCGGTCGAGACTTGCTCTCCAACAGTGCCGTGTAGATGCCCGTTGCTCCGCCAACATTGGTGTCGAAAGCTTCATCGATAGGCGGATCAAACGAGACCGTAGATGCACCATGGATGACGACATCAATGTCATCGGGCAGCGTGCCGACATCCGTCAGGCTGCCTTCAATCACGGTGACGCGACGGGCAACCTCGTCGAGAGCTTTCTCCTTGCCGATGGATTCCATCCACTGCGCGAAGACCGGCTTGCGCATGAGGTTGGCGAGTCGCCCCTCGCCGCTGGTCGAGCCTTTGCCGCGCACCAGGATCGAAATTCGAGTGCCGGGGTGACTCGAAAGTAGTCGCTCGAGAATTGCCTGACCGACGAAACCGGTGGCTCCCGTGAGAAAGACATGCTCTGTCGTGAGGGCTTTGATGGTCGTCATAAGGTGGCGGCCCGTTTCATGAGGTTGAGGTTGCTTTGGCCATCGAGGGAATCAATGTGTGCGTCGATGTCAGCGATGGTGGACGGCTGGCTGCGAAATAGGTACTCAAAGAAGAACTCGGTGTTCGTGCGGGGTTCAGCGCGGGCACCAATCGGCCACGGAGTTTTAGCGAGCCGTTTGCGGGTGACCTTCTGGGCGCGGGTTGACTCAGAAAGTCGGTGTCGCGACTGTGCCTCAAAAAACTCGAGTTGACGTGTCTTTGTCGACAGGATGCGGGAGATGGTATCTGTGAGCTGAGGGTTCGGGTCGAGTTCGATGAGGCGACGATAGGCAGCCTGCATGAGCCACTCATCGACAGTGCCCAACGTCATGTGCACCGCGATCATGGGCAGACCAACAATGTTGGCCACGATTGACTCTCGGATAGTGCGCTCAACCGGAGTGCGGAAGGGAGCGCGATCGGCATCCGCACCATCGTGGGCGCGAATGATCTGGTCGAGAGCATCCGCGATCCAGTACTTTTCAAACGCCCACGTAATAAGAAAGGCAGTAGCGCGAGAATCCTTATGGGTGGCAGTAACGAGCACACTGCGCAAGTGAGTCATTGTGCCGCGTTCGACGACCTGAAGATAGCGAAGAGTACGGAGAGAGTCAGGCGTGAGAGGAGCCGACGTATAGGCCTCAAGGTTGAGGTCGTCGCGGTAGCTCGCTTGAGCCTCGTTGGCATATTCCCGTACATCGAAGTTGGGCGCCGGAATTGACATGTCGTCGAGAGCAACCTCAAGATCCTTAGGCATCTTCTTCCTTCTCTCGAGGCAAAATGGGCGTGGCGACTTTCACCGATTCTAGTTGCGAGTCGCTCACGTAAACACAATCGTTACGGGAGCTGTGCCGTAGTCTTGGCGCCATGGCAACAGCGCTAATTACCGGTGGTACTTCAGGCATTGGCGCCGAGTTTGCACGGCAACTCGCCGAAAGCGGCACCGACCTTGTCTTGGTCGCGCGCAATGAAACTCGGCTGGCCGAGACCGCGGCGAGCTTGCAGGCCGAATTCGAAATCGCTGTAGAAACCATCAGTGCAGACCTCGCCGATCGAGATGACGTAATGCGTGTTGCAGCTCGCCTCACCGACGCCGATCGCCCCATTGATCTGTTCGTCAACAACGCCGGCTTCGGCGTACATGCCACGTTAACCGGCGCGGATGTTGCGAGCATCCACGAACATGCCTTCGACGTCATGTGTCGTGCAGTTCTGATTCTGGCGGGTGCGGCAGGCCGAGCCATGCGCGAACGCGGCAGCGGTTCAATCATCAACGTGTCGAGCATTGCAGGGCTGGTGACCATGGGCTCGTACTCGGCGATCAAAGCGTGGGTGGCGTCATACAGCCAAGGGCTTGCGGTAGAACTGCGCAACACGGGAGTTACCGTGACGGCGCTCATGCCGGGATGGGTTGTCACCGAGTTCCACGAGCGGGCGGGTATCCGAACCGGCTCGATCCCTTCATTCATGTGGATTGAAGCGTCGACCCTTGTGAAAGGTGCGCTGCGCGATGCGGCACGGGGCAAAGTCGTATCCATACCTACTGTTCGGTACCGAGTCATCGGATGGTTTGCTCGACATTTGCCTTTGCGCACAATTCGTTGGATTTCTGCGAAGATTTCCTCAAGCCGAAGTGATGAGGGCTCCGAACCTCATGGCGTGAAAGACACAACGACGACATGACCCGGACTTTTGACCGATTCAGCTCGCCAACGATGGCGGGCGCGAGATTCGTGGCGCAACGCGGACTGCTTAAGCCACTGGTGTGGTCACTCGTGCGCGTCGAAATCACCGGAGTCGAGAACATCGAAGGCCATGATGGCCCCTTCATCGCGGTGGCAAACCACTCCAGTCACTTGGATGCACCGCTCATCATTGGGGCGCTACCCCAAAAGCGGGCGCGGTACCTGGCCGCCGGCGCGGCTGCCGACTACTTCTTTGAGGTGTGGTGGCGAAAGTGGCTAACAGTGCTGTTTTTCAACGCCTTTGCGATTGAACGTAGTTCGGAGCGCAAACGTGCGGGATCATCCCGCTCACTTCTCGGGCGTGGTATCCCGATCCTCATATTCCCGGAGGGCGGCCGAACGCGCGAGGGCGTGCTCACCCGATTCAAGCCGGGAGCCGCAGCGCTCTCCATTCTCACCTCAGCGCCGTGCCTGCCGATTGCGCTTGTTGGCGCGTCCTCGGCAATGCCCCGCGGCAAGAGTTGGCCGAACCAGGGCCGACCGCCGGTAACGGTAGTGTTTGGCGAATTGATGTATCGCCTCGATTCTGAGACATCCGAAGCTTTTTCTACCCGACTCGCTGACACTGTGCGTCAACTGCACGAAACAGTTCAACCCATGCCAAGCGCTACCCCGAAGGGAACACAATGACCTCTGTCAAACACATGAAGTGGTGGGGTTGGGGCAATGAAGGGGTGGGATTTCACCACGAAGACAAGCCCGGTTTTGCACCCTTTGTGGAGTACGCAGTAGGTCTCGATCTCGGCTCAGCGACTCGCGCCGGAGAGCCATCGTTCGACGAGCTCGATGTTCCCAAGAGCACAGCGACTGCCGCATTCACTAAGCAGCTTGCCGCGATTGTCGGCGCCGACAACGTGACGCGCGATGACATGGCGCGCGTCATTCACACCTATGGCAAGAGCCTGCGCGACCTCGTGCGCATCCGCAGTAACGCCATCAAGCGCAGCCCCGACGTAGTGGTTTACCCTGCCGATGAAGCTGAAGTGCAAGCGATTGTGGATGCCGCGGTCGCAGCCAATGCCGTAATCATTCCCTTCGGAGGCGGCAGCAACATTGCGGGCAGCCTCGAAGCGATGCCTGCTGAGAAGCGCGTCGTAATTTCGCTCGACCTCGGACGGTTGCGCAAGGTTGTGGCAATCGATGCGGCTGCCGGCCTTGCACGAATTCAGGCGGGTGCCCAGGGCCCCGACCTCGAAAAGCAGCTCAACGCTCGGGGCTGGACAATCGGGCACTTTCCCGACAGCTTTACTCACTCGACCGTCGGTGGTTGGGTAGCTACGCGTTCCTCGGGAATGCAGTCAGACAAGTACGGCGACATTGCCGACATCACTCGCGGCCTTCGCGTCGTTCGACCGGATGCGATGCTCGTTCTTCGGCCGTTGCCGAGTACGTCGAGCGGGCCAAGCGTGCGCGAAATGATCCTGGGCAGCGAAGGGCGTCTCGGTGTCATCACTGAGGTCACCGTTCAGGTGCACCGCATTCCTAAAAAACGCGACGTCTACGCCTACTTCTTCCCGAACTGGAAGTCGGGAATCGCCGCAATGCAGGCGATCTCAGAGTCGGATGCCACGCCATCCATTACCCGCATTTCTGACGCTAAAGAGACCGGCTTCTCGCTCGCGACCAGCAAAACTCGCTCCGGCCTCAGCAAATTCACTGCGGAGACGGCACTGCCGAAAATCATGACGTCGAAGGGGTGGAATCTCGACGAGATCTGCCTGTCGTTTATCGGCTTCGAGGGTGGAGTCGCTCACGCGAAGCGCCAGAAGAAAATTGTCGACAAGATCGTGACGAAGCATGGCGGTATGGGCGTCGGTAAGGGCCCGGGCATCCTGTATGATCAGAAAAAGTTTGACACCCCCTACCTGCGCGATTTCTTGCTCGACATGGGGGCTGCCGGGGACGTTTCTGAGACGGCGACCCCGTGGTCGTCGGTCGTGAAGCTCCATTCCGCGGCGCACAAGGCAGCCCAAGCGGCGTACGATTCGCTCGGAACCAAGGGCTGGATCATGTCGCACATGTCCCACTCCTACCATTCGGGTGCGTGTCTCTACTTCACGTTCGCCTTCACCTTCCGCGACGACCCGCTGGGCGAATACGACACCGTCAAGCGTGCCATCCAGCAGTCATTCGTCGACAACGACGGCACTATTTCGCACCACCACGGTGTTGGTCTTGAACATTCGCCCTGGCTCGAACAGGACATATCGCCTGAGGGCGTCAAGGTAATGCGCGGACTATTTGATGCCGCCGATCCTGCGGGCAACTTCAATCCGGGCAAGATCACTCCGGCTCCGGTTGTTCCGGTGAGGGCTGCGCCCAAGACCAAGACCACGACCACGACCACGACTGCTCCGGCAAAGAAGACCGCAGCCGTAAAGAAGACTGCGCCGACGGCCAAGGCAGCACCGAAGACGAAAGCGGTGCCGAAGGCGAAGGCAGCCCCAAAGACCGCCACGGCACAACCGAAGTCGACTCGCGCGAAAGCTACTCCGAAGAAGTAGCGCGAGGGCGCGGCGCGGGTGGTGGCGGCACCTCTTTGGCTGCGATCACTCGCGCGAGCTCGATAGTTTCGAGCCCGCGTTTGGTAGCAACGACGCAGTGAGTGTCATCGGCGAGGTGAAAATAGCCAAGTGAGTCAGTCGCGCGCCCGTCGTCAATGAGGTGCCGCACAACAACGCGCGTTCCGCTGCTGGTTGCCTTCAGAAATTCGGCCGGGGTCACCATGAGCTCTTGTCGTAGTCTTTGAGGAAGATGCCGAACAGGTCTTCGCCATCTTCGCCGCGCACGATCGGGTCATAGACCCTGGCCGCACCATCGACGAGGTCGAGCGGCGCATGAAAGCCCTCCTCTGCCAGCCGCACTTTGGTGGGGTGGGGGCGCTCATCTGTGATCCAACCAGTGTCGACGCTGGTCATCAAGATTCCGTCGCTCTCAAACATTTCTCGTGAGCTTGTGCGGGTCAGCATATTCACGGCCGCCTTCGCCATATTGGTGTGTGGATGCCCGGGGCCCTTGTAGCCTCGACCGAACACGCCCTCCATCGCCGACACATTCACAATGTATTTGCGTCGTGACTGCGAGGCAGCCATTGATGGACGCAGCATCGAGATCAGCACGAACGGCGCCGTCGTGTTGGCCAGTTGAACTTCAAGCATTTCGAGCGGGTCAACCTGATCGACGTGCTGGGTCCACGAGTTGATCGAATCGAGGTCGGGAACGAGCCCGCCCGCATCGATCGCTGTGCCCGCAGCGAGGCGTTCAAGCGAGCTGGAGCCTGCGGTCATCGCCTGCTCAGTGAGTTCTTCAGCCCGAGTCGCGGCGGCAGCCAAAATGGGGTGTGCCGATACCGACTGCGCGAGAGCCTGCGGGTGCGGGTCATTGGTGTGGCCAAAGGTTACGAGTTCGGGCAGCGGGCCGTCGGGCAGCGGCGCAAGCTCGCCATCGACGAGTGGCTGGTAGGCGCCGGGGGAACGACGCACCGTCTGAGTGGCGTTATTGATGAGGATGTCGAGGGCACCCTGTGCGGCGACCGATTCAGCCAATCCGATGACCTGGGCGGGGTCGCGCAGGTCGATTCCGACCACGCGGAGACGGTGCAGCCAGTCTGCCGAATCGGGGAGGCTCGAGAAGCGACGAACGGCATCCCGAGGGAACCTCGTCGTGATTGTTGTGTGCGCGCCATCCCGCAGCAAACGCAGCGCAATGTACATGCCGATCTTTGCGCGACCACCCGTGAGCAGGGCACGCTTGCCGCTGAGGTCTGTGCGCGCGTCACGTTTGGCGTGATTGAAGGCGGCACAACTGGGGCAGAGCTGGTGGTAGAACGAATCAACGGTCGTGTATGGCTGCTTGCAGATATAGCAGGGGCGCGCCTTGATCAGTTCGCCGGCAGACGGCGCGGTCGTGTTCGTTGAGATCGGGATGCCGCGAGTCTCGTCATCAATGCGGTCCGCAGCACCGGTCGCGGTCGCCGCAATTACCTGACGATCAGCGTCCGCAATCGTGGCGCGCTTTTCAAGGCGGCGTTCCTTCTTGACCGCCTTGAACATTGCAGCGGTAGCGCGTCGAACAGTGACAAAGTCGGGGTGTTCCTCGTCGAATCCAGCCATCTGAGCCAGAACTTTGAGGGTTGTTTCAAGCTCCGTCGGATCGAGGCCGCTCTGGCCGGGCTCGGGGGATTCGCTTGAATTGGGCACACCAGATTCTACCCGCGAGCACAGGACTGCGGTGATCGGGTGAGCCCGCCACAAAGTGGCCACGTCACGCAGTCCAAACGTGCCTAGTAGCTCTAAGCTGGCGGAATGATCGTCAGTGTCGTCCTCGCGCTTGCTGGCTCCCTCTTTTATGGTGTCTCCGACTTTTTCGGCGGATTGAGCACTCGGCGTCTTCGCGTTGTTCCGGCGACCACGATCATCCACGTCTTCGCGACCCTCGCACTGTTCGCGGCGTTGCCGTTTGTCGTCGTGCGGTGGGAAGCCGGAGCCATTGTTTGGGGTGCGGTTGCTGGGGTGAGCGCAATCATTGGGCTGCTCACGTTCTATGCGGCTCTTGCCGACGGCCCTATGAGCCTAGTTGCGCCCCTCATCGCTGTCGTCGGTGCGGTGGTGCCGGTCGCCTTTGCCGTGATCACCGGGGAGCAGCTGCCGCTTCAAGCGTGGGGGGCAATCGTGCTCGCTCTCGTCAGCGCGTTGCTGGTCTCAGTGACTCGATCGGATGCCGCGGTACGAGTGCGGCCACGCACCGTCGTTGTCGCGCTGATCTCGGGAATCAGCCTGGGCACAGCACTAATTGCGCTCGATCAAGCGCCAGCGTCGGCGGGACTTGCAACGGCCGTTGTTGAAATCCTTGTTGGCCTCGGCGCGATGCTGATCGTGCTCGCGCTCACCAGACTGAGTGCACCACTGAGGCGATTCCTTGCGCAGTTCGATCATCAACCCGAGGGTGGCCCAGTCGTGAGCATTGCCCGCGCGCGGCTCCTTGCGGCAGCTGGTGGCGTGCTCGTCGGTGCCTCAAACGCATTCATTCTCTTCGCGCTCCAATTGGGAAGCTTGGCGGTGGTCTCTGTGCTCGTCAGCCTCTACCCGCTTGCCACAATCGTGCTCGCTCGGTTCACGCTGCACGAACGCGTCAGTAAGGTTCAACTTCTGGGCATGGGGCTTGCGCTTGTTGCTTCGGTCATCTTGGCGCTCAGCTAGTTCGGCGCAGCCGACCCTGTCACCCAGCTACGGTTGAACAATGGCCTCACTCTTGGATGCGCTTCCGACGCCCTTTGACGCAGACGCAACCTATGACGCTTTCGTGGGGTGGGCATCCGATCGCGGACTGAGCCTGTACCCGGCTCAAGACGAAGCCGTGATCGAGCTCGTCTCGGGCGCGAACGTGATCTTGTCGACGCCAACGGGAACCGGTAAGTCGCTCGTGGCAATTGCTGCTCATGCGATTGCCCTTGCCCAGGGCCAACGCACCTTCTACACAGCACCGATCAAGGCGCTCGTGAGCGAAAAATTCTTCGCTCTTGTCGAGATTTTCGGCGCACAGAATGTGGGAATGGTGACCGGTGATTCTTCGGTCAATGCCGATGCTCCCATCATCTGCTGCACGGCCGAGATTCTTGCAAACCTAGCGTTGCGCGAGGGGGCGGATGCCAGAGTCGACCAGGTAGTGATGGACGAGTTCCATTTCTACGCTGACCCCGATCGCGGCTGGGCTTGGCAGGTGCCGCTGCTCATTCTTCCCAACGTGCAGTTCGTATTGATGTCGGCGACGCTCGGTGATATGCAGCCGCTGGCCGATGACTTGAGCCGCCGCACGGGCCGCGAGACGAGTTTGATTACTGGCGTCGAGCGCCCAGTGCCGCTGCACTATTCGTGGGCCATCACGCCGATTCACGAGACGGTGGAAGATTTGCTGTCGACCGGGCAGGCGCCGATCTACATCGTGCACTTCTCACAGGCAGCCGCGCTTGAGCGAGCCCAGGCCATGACGAGCATTAAGGTAGTCACGCGCGAGCAGCGAGACAAGATCGCTGAGGCGATTGGGGACTTTAGGTTTACGACAGTGTTCGGAAAAACGCTGTCGCGACTCATCCGGTCAGGAATCGGTGTGCACCACGCCGGAATGCTGCCCAAGTACCGGCGACTCGTTGAGCAACTTGCTCAGCGCGGTCTGCTGCGCGTCATTTGCGGAACCGACACTCTGGGTGTGGGCATCAATGTGCCGATCCGCACGGTACTGCTGACTCAGCTGACCAAGTACGACGGAATTCGGATGCGCCAGCTCACCGCACGAGAGTTCCACCAGATCGCGGGGCGTGCAGGTCGCGCGGGATTCGACACAGCAGGAACGGTTGTTGCTCAAGCGCCAGAGCATGAGTCTGAGAACGCCAAGATGGTGGCGAAAGCGGGCGATGACCCTAAGAGGCTTCGCAAACTTGTGCGCAAGAAAGCCCCTGACGGCTTTGTGACGTGGAGCGAGTCGAGCTTCGAGCGGATGATCGCCGCCGAACCAGAGTTGCTCACGAGCAATATGCGCATGAATCACGCCATGATTCTCAACGTGATCGCTCGCGGGGGTGACGTCTTTTCAAATGTTCGGCACCTGGTTGAAGACAACCATGAGCCTCGACCCAGTCAGCGTGAGCTGGCACGTCAGGCGCTCGCGATCTATCGCGCTCTGCGCACCGCAGAAATCGTCGAAGAGCACCGAATCTCTGACACGGTAATTGTGGATGGCGAAGAGGTTGAGAGCTTCGACGAGCGCATCGAGATCCGGCTCACCGTTGATCTGCAGGCCAACTTTGCGCTCAATCAGCCCCTGTCGCCGTTTGCGGTCGCGTCCTTCGATTTGCTCGATCATGAGTCACCGAGCTACGCCCTCGACATGATCTCGGTGCTCGAGGCGACCCTCGAAAACCCTCGACCGATCCTTTCTCAACAACAGTTCATGGCGCGTGGCGAGGCCGTTGCCGCGATGAAGTCGGAGGGCATCGAGTACGACCAGCGCATGGAGTTGCTTGAGGGCGTCACGTGGCCGAAGCCGCTCGATGAACTGCTCAGCGCTGCCTTCGAAATGTACAGCGCAAGCCAACCGTGGATTGGTGATTTCGAGCTCAACCCCAAGACTGTTGTGCGCGATCTCTATGAGCGGGCCATGACGTTTGCTGACTTCGTCGGCTTTTACGGTCTCGCACGAAGCGAGGGCTTGGTGCTCCGCTACCTTTCGGATGCCTATCGGGCAACCCGTCAGACGATTCCGGATGACGCCAAGACCGATGAGCTCCTCGACTTGATCGAGTGGCTGGGCGAACTCGTGCGCCAGGTCGACTCAAGCCTCATCGATGAGTGGGAGGCGATGACCAACGGGGCCGACAGCGCGACCAGCGGTGAGCCAGTACTGCCGCCGACCCCGGCATCCGTTGTGACTAACGCCCGGGCATTCCGAGTGCTTGTGCGCAACGAGATGTTCCGCCGGGTGCAACTGGCCGCCCGCGATGACGCAGTGGCGCTTGGTGAGTTGGATGCCGCTGCCGGTTTTGATGAGCAGGCGTGGGGCGAGGCGCTCGACCGCTACTTTGGGGAGCACGACAGTATGTCGACGGCGGGGGATGCCCGCGGGCCAGCGATGATCGCGATTACCGAGATGCCGGGCAAGTGGCAGGTGCGGCAGATCATTGCTGATCCAGCAGGTAACCACGATTGGGCCATTTCGGCGTCGGTTGATCTCGTGGAATCTGCTGCTGAAGGTGTCGCTGTTGTGCGCGTATCTGGTCTCGTTCGACTCGATTAGGCGCTGGCCTGGGCATAAAAGATCGCTAATCGGGTGTTGTATAGAAGCGTGACTAGAGACCAACGACTCATTCTGATCATCGCGATCTTGGCGTCTTTTGTGGCGTTTCTCGATGGTTCAGTGATCAACGTTGCGCTGCCAGCAATTCGCGACGAGTTGGGTGGCGGGCTCAGCACACAACAGTGGGTCGTTGATGCCTACCTCATCACTTTGGGTTCGCTCATCTTGCTCGCCGGATCCTTGTCCGATGTTTTTGGTCGCATCGTTATTTTGAGGACAGGCTTAGTCTCGTTTGGGGTTGTGTCGCTCCTCATCGCGGTAGCACCAACGGCTGAGCTTGTGATTGTGTTGCGCGGATTTCAAGGAATTGCTGGTGCGCTGCTGGTGCCAAGCTCTCTTGCTCTCATCATGTCGACGTTTAGAGGCGCCGCTCAGGCCCGCGCTATCGGCCAGTGGACAGCGTGGACGAGCGCCGCGTTCATCATTGGCCCGCTCCTGGGCGGCATCTTCGTTGACCTGATCAGTTGGCGGCTCGTCTTCGCTATCAACGTTCTACCGATTGCAGTAACCCTCTGGATGCTGGTCGTGCTCGGGCACAGAGATGAGCGCAAGAAAGACACCCGCATCGACTACCTCGGTGCAATTTTGGGCATTGTTGGTCTTGGAGGCCCAGTCTTTTCGCTCATTGAGCAGGGAAACTACGGCTGGAGTAGTCCGGCCGTCTTCGTGCCCTTAGTTGTGGGGTTGCTCAGTCTGGCGGCGTTTATCTGGTGGCAGCGGCGTGCACCCCAACCGATGTTGCCCCTTGAGCTGTTCAGGCAGCGCAACTTCAGTATGGGCAATATCGCCACACTCTTTATCTATGGTGGGTTGGCTCTCGGTGGATTCATCGTGGTCGTCTATCTCCAGGAGGTGGCAGGTTTCGGGGCAACTCAGGCCGCGCTAGCATTCCTGCCGTCATCGATTGCCATCATCCTTCTGTCGTCATACTTCGGAAGTTTGAGCGGCAAGTTCGGCCCCCGAATTTTCATGACGCTCGGGCCGTTATTGGCGAGTATCGGCTATGTGACCTTCCTCTCGATGCAAGAGAGCGTCAACTACTTCACCCAAGTCTTGCCGGGAGTTGTGCTGTTCTCGGTCGGGATGTCGATGACAGTAGCGCCGCTGACGTCAGCAATTCTCGGCGCGATTTCGGCACGGCAGGCCGGAATCGGATCCGCCGTCAATAACGCAGTCTCCCGAATCGCTGGATTGATTACTGTCGCACTTCTTGGAGTGATCGTCGTCGGGCCTTTGACGGTCGAGAACTTTCACAACGTAGTGATCCTGACTGCAGTCTTGCTCTTCTCGGGAGCCATGGTGTCATTCGTGGGCATCCGTAACCCTGCGCGCTGTGAAGCCAAACCAACCGATGTTGCTCCGCCGCTTACCTAGAGCTGTCTAGCTGGCGGGACCTCGCCCACTCAACTTCGCTAGCTCAGCTGGGGCGCTGACAGCAGTAGCAGCGCCACGTTAATCAACGCTGCGGCGATGCTGAGGCGAAAGAGCATCCGCTTCATTGTGTTTCGAATAACCAGCACGACACTGGTCACGGCCAGAACGATCGTGAGGGTAAGCCCAACGAACGAGACAACGGTAACTTCGCTTCCTGGACCGAAGACAATCGTGAGAGGTGCGGCAATGAGGCTCGCGGCGATGACGAATCCAGAAGGGCGGACGCCAAGCCGGTGGGGGAGCCCGCGCACTCCTGTGGCGCTGTCGCCGTCGAGGTCGGGCAAGACATTGCTGAAGTGTGCTGCGATTCCCAGCAGAGCGCCGGCAGCCAGCGCCCAGGCCCGAGCAAGCTGCGGAGGGTCGGCCGCCAGCGTCACGATCGCTGGAAGAGAACCAAAACCGACGATGTACGGAATTACGGATGCTGTGGTCGATTTGAGACCGACGTTGTACAGCCAGCCACTGGCGAGAAAGAGCGCATGAGCGATCGCCGCGAGTGGTCCGAGCAATAGCGAAAGGGCGACCGAGGCGGCAGCCAACGATAGTGCCGTCCGAGCCACGATTGACGACGAAACTTCGCCGCTCGCGATGGGCTTATCTCGTCGCCCGTTTCGGCGGTCGCGCGTGGCATCGAGCCAGTCATTCGACAGCCCGATCGAGAGCTGATTGCACAGAATCATGAGCGTCACGACTGTGATTCGCCACGGCTCCAAGCCGACTCCAACAGACAGAGCCAGAGCGATGAGCGTAACCGCAACGGTCGGTCCCGGGTGCGATGACCGCAGAAGTGCGTGCAGCATGGAGTAAGAGTAACGCGCCACGGCATCCATATTGCTGACTCTCAGCCGCTGTGACTTATGTTAATCACGTGAATGAAGTTTTTGATGCCTCGGTGCTTGCCACGAGGCTGCCTGGCACGTGGAGTGTCGCGGCTACCAACTTTCCGGTGTGGCTTGATGGCACGCGCCACAACCCGGAATTTACCTATGACATTGTCGAGGGCGAAGAGTTGACGCTCGCCGACACGGTGAGCTACACCACGAGCGGTGGCGAGCCGAAAACGATCGTGGGAACAGACCGGTTGCGCGGCGATGAGTTCGTTTGGCGCGGTCAAGGATGGCTCAAGGTTTTAACGAGTCGTTGGCAGGTTGTCGGAGCAAACGATTCCTTCAATATTGCTGTAATACGCTTCGCCCGCTCGCGGCTGACGCCCGCAGGGATCGATGTTCTGGTGCGCAAGGATGCATCGGTGACGGCAGTGCGATCGACGGTCGCGCACGCAACAGAGCAGTTCGGAATAAGCGCCGAAGAATTTGCTTCTCTCACTTGGCTTTAGCGGGTCAACGCTTCTGAGACGGGTACCATCTCAGAATGGCTAGAGCGTGGCGGACCCTAACAGCCGCTGTGCTTATTGCTCTCTCGGCTGCTACTTTCGGCTGCACTGCCGGTGCAAACGCCGAGATCGTTCCTGCTCCGACATTCGTGCCCCGAGCTGAGCGCCCTGCGGAAGACCCAGCCACTCAGTATGCGCAAGATCGTCTTGCGACTATGACGCTGGGGCAAAAAGTGCTGAGCATGCTCATGGTGCATGTGCCAGGTACGCATCCCGGCAGCACCGCGCCCAGCACGTATGACGGCGTTGGCGGTTACATTCTGATGGGCGACAACATCCCTAGCTCGCTGGCTCAGCTGAGGACGGAGACCGCAGCGCTCAGCGACGAAGCTGGGCTTCCGGTGCTTGTGGCGACCGATCAAGAAGGCGGGATCGTAAGGCGCGTGCCCACCGATAACGCATCGTCGGCGTATCAGTTGCGATCTCAAGCTCCGCAAGCCACTTTCGATGCGTTCGCTCAGCGAGGCGCACTGCTGGAGTCGGTGGGAGTTTCGGTGAATTTTGGCATCGTCGCTGACGTTGCCAGTGATCCATCCAGTTTCATCTTCGAGCGCTCATTCGGTTCAACCGGAGCGGATGCCGCGGCACGGGTCGCCGAGGCAGTAGCCGGCGAGTCGCAGGTTCTTTCCACCCTCAAACACTTTCCGGGACATGGCGCAGCCCCTGGAGACTCGCACTCGAGCATCCCGACTACGTCAATGACATTGAAGGGCTGGAGCACAACCCATGCGCTACCGTTCGAGGCAGGAATTGATGCTGGCGCCCCGATCGTGATGTTCGGGCATCTTGCCTTCACCGCTGTCGACCCCGAACCGGCGACGTTCTCGACTCGATGGCACGAAATACTTCGTGACGATCTCGGCTTCGACGGAGTCTCCATTACCGACGACATGGGAATGCTGGAGCAATCGGGGCTGCCGGAGTATTCGAGCCAGGTTGCCAACGCAGTTCGCGCAATTGAAGCCGGAAACACGATGCTCCTCTATGTTGGTGCGGTCGACGCCCCCGGAATAGTTTCGGCGGTAGCGCAGGCTGTTGACGACGGCACACTTGATGAATCGGCCATCAATGATGCGGCCCTCAAGCTTTTGACGCTTCGTCGCACTCTTTCGGGGGAGACCGGGCGATTCGTGCACTGTTCCGAGCAGTGCACCGCCATTGCGAAATAGCAGGGCAACCGCTCTGTCTGGGCAGCCACGTTAGGCATTCGTGGCGCTGGCTAGCCGTTATCCGAGTCGCCGACGATGACTTCGTGCACTCGGCGTACGTCTTCCAGCAGGGATCCGATCAGAATCCAGTGCTGCGGATGCGGAGTGAGCACAGTGAGTGGTGCCGTAAGCGTGAGCAGGTCCTTCGTCGGCGGCGCAGATTCGCGTTCGTCCGGAGCGCGCCCGCGCAGTCGCAAGTCGTTTGCGGCTCGCTCGAGCTCGCGTGCGATTGAGATCACGACTGGGTCTTCCATGAGATTGGTGTCATAGCGGTCATGAATGGCGCGGGCCATGCCGAGAGTGCGGGTGACGAGCACGGTCAGCATCGCGAACAGTTCTGTTTCGCGGCGCAGCATCCGATGATGCTTGCTCTTTCGTGGGTTGAGCGTGAGGCTATCGGCACCTTGGCGAAGCGCTAAGGATGCGGCGTCGCGCAAATCGCGAAGCATCCGTGCGTCGTCAAGGAGCTTGCGAAGCTCTGCGTCAGATTGGGGCGTGCTGAGCGATCGCGCTAACGATTCGAGCACGACCGCCGTTTTCTTGGTGAGGGAGGCCACGGCGACACGCGCTGGGCTGACGAAGACCGGAGCAACAATTGCGAGGTTGACGATCAACCCGATCAGAGCACCAATAATGGTTTCCACTATTCGCTCAACCGCATAGCCGGCGTTTTGTCCGCCCAAAGCGAGAACAAGCATTGCGCTAATCGGTATTTGGTTGGCAGAGCCGGGGCTCAATCGCAACGCCCACGCAACGAGCACTGAGATGATGATGACGCTCAGAATGACCCAGCTCTGGTCGCCAAAGAGTTGGCCTGCACCAAGTGCAATAACCACACCGGCAACGACACCGATGCTGCGCTCTATACCCTTCTCAATCGACTGGGTGACGCTTGGTTGAACAACCAAGAGCGCAGCAATCGCCGCAAAGATGGGCAGCGGCTGCTGAAGCGCAAAGCCTGCGACCACCCAGGCGATTACGGTTGCGACTGACGTCTTGAGCACCTGTAGCAACGGTGAACGACGCGCGATAATGAGCGTCGTCAGTACCTTCACTGGCCGCTCTTCACTTTCGAGATCGCGTCGGCCGCCCGCACGAGTGCGAGATGGCTGAGTGCTTGCGGAGTATTGCCCGCCTGACGGTGGTTGACCGTGTCGTACTCCTCGCTGATGAGCCCGACGTCGTTAGCGAGGAGTACGAGGCGGTCCATGAGCACTATCGCGTCATCTATTCGGCCAGAGCCCGCATATTGTTCAACCAGCCAGAATGAGCAAGCGAGGAACGGGTTTTCGCCCTCGGGGAGCCCATCCACTCCGGACTCAGTGCGATAGCGCAGCACAAGACCGTCGACGAGAAGCTCCTGTTCGATGGCAGCAACGGTTCCGAGCATTCGCGGATCGTCTGCGGCAAGGTAGCCGACCTGGGGGAGTTGCAGCAGTGACGCGTCGACACCTGCACCGCCGTAGTACTGGGTGTAGGTGCCACGTTCGGCGTCCCACCCGTCGCGCTCGACCTCTTCATGAATCTCTGCGCGAATCTTGATCCAGTTTTCGACGGGGCCTTCGAGGCCGAACTCTTCCACTGCGGTGATTGCGCAATCCATGGCGGCCCACAGCATCACGCGTGAATGGGTGAAGTGACGTTCGGGCCCCCGGATCTCCCAGATGCCGTTGTCTGGGCGACTCCAGTTGTCTTCGACGAATGTCATGAGGGCGCGCTGGAGTGGCCATGAGAAGTCGTTCTCGTGCACGCCAGACCGCCGAGCAGCCTGAAGTGCGACCATAACTTCGCCGAACACGTCACCCTGGAACTGATTGAACGCGCCGTTGCCGATGCGAACCGGGATTGCGCCTTCATAGCCGGGAAGCGAATCTAGTTCGCGCTCCTCGAGCCGGCGTTCTCCAGAGAGGCCGTACATGATCTGCACATCCGCGGGATCTCCCGCGATTGCCCGCAGCAGCCAGTGGCGCCACGCTTCAGCTTCGGCGATATAGCCGTGATCGAGCAGCACGTGAAGCGTGAGCGCGGCGTCGCGAAGCCAGACGTAGCGGTAGTCCCAGTTGCGGCTGCCGCCGAACCATTCGGGGAGGCTGGTGGTGGCGGCGGCAACAATTCCTCCGGTGTCTTCGTGAGTAAGCGCTCGCAACACCAAGAGTGACCGTTTAACGATTTCCGGATACTGCGCAGTCGGTTCGCAGTGTGCGGCCCAGTTGTGCCACCATTCGCTGGTACGGGCAAGTACATCGTCGACGTTCACTGCGGCGGGTGGGTTGCGATGTGCCTGGTACCATGTCATGGTCAGGTCGCGAGTTTCGCCTCCGCTGATCATGAAGTTCGCAGTGTGCTTGTGGTCGGCCGAGTGCAATTCGATACCACGGGCGACGACCGCGTCTGGTCCGGCAACTCCGATAACGGCATGGCCACCTGCTTCGGGCGCCTGATGCAGCCACGGTAGCGCGGTTGCGTAGCCGAATCGGATCAGCAGCTCAGTGTGCATCGCAACTGTTCCGCGTATGCCGCGCACTCTGCGAACAATGTCGGCACGTCGGTTTCCGTAGGGCATGAAATCTATTACTTCGACTTCGCCCTCGCCAGTCACCCACGTGGTAACGAGAATAAAGGTGTTCTCGCGATATTTTCGAGTGACGGTGACTGTCGCAGATTCATCGAGACTCGCGACAGGGGCAACAAGCCAGCGACCGTGATCTTCATTGCCGAGTAACGCTCCGAACATCGACGCGGAGTCGAATCTGGGAAAACAAAGCCAGTCAATGCTCCCATCGCGGCCGACAAGGGCAGCCGTCTGACAGTCGCCAATAAGGGCATAGTCTTCGATTGGTAACGCCATAAGGCAATCATTGCAGCGTCGGGAGCCCGCTTCCTGCACATCCGGCCATCGTGCGCCAAATTTTACAATCGATGTCTGATTAGTTGAGCAGAAGTCCGCTCAGTCGTAGAGAAAGTGCCTCAATCATTGATGAGTCCGAGCTCTCTCAGCTCAACAGCCAAGCTTGCGCCATCGGGGGCAAAGCGCCACGGAACCGACGACTCTAATTCGCGTTCTGCCATTTTGCTGCGGCCACCAGCAAGCACCGCTTCACCTGTCGACAACTGCCGGATAGCAACTGCAGCCACATTGTCGGGATGGCTCGCGGCAAAGTCACCGTAAATCTCTTCGTCATGTTGCCCGTCATCGCCGACGAGCAACCACTTGATCGTGGGAAACTCCGAGGCAAGCCGGTGAAGACTGGCGCGTTTGTGCTCAGCGCCGCTGCGGAACCAACGGTCATGGGTCGGGCCCCAATCAGTCAAGAGCATCGCGCCGCGCGGATAAAGATTGCGCCTGAGAAAGCGTGTCAGGGTTGGCGCAACATTCCACGCTCCCGTAGACAGGTAAACGACGGGCGCAAGCGGATTCGCTCGAGCGAGTCGGTCATACAACACAGCCATGCCCGGTACCGGGCGTCTCGCATGCTCATCAAGAACGAAAGTGTTCCAGGCCGCTAGCAGCGGACGAGGCAATGCCGTGACCATCACCGTGTCATCAACGTCAGAAATAATTCCGAAGCTCGCCTTCGGGTCAACAACAAAAATGTGGGCGGTCGTGGCATCGGAGCTTGCTGATTCGAGAGTGGCCGTTTGCCAGCCGGGAGCAAGTGCTACATCCACCTGTTCATCAATTACGCCACCTCGCCCTGGCGTGAGCTTCACCGCTTTGCCACCGATCGTGACGGTAACAACTTCGTCGTTTACCGGGATGCTAAAGAAACTGCGCCAGCCACGAACTTTCTCTGCACGCTTCTTTGACGTCTCTGTTCCGCGGGTGAGAACTACTCGGCACAGCACTCGGGCCCAGTCAGTAGCCCCATAACTGCTGTACGGAATGAGCGTCGTAATGAGACCGCGTTTGCGCCCGCGACGTTCCCTCCAACTGTGAAAAGAATCCTCGATGCGAGCCGCGCGGTGCAGAATTTCTCCCGCCGTCTTCGCGGGCGTGTGGGCTTTGCCAAGTCGAGCCATTGCCCCAGCCTAAGGTCACACCGCGCCTGCAGCCGCACCGGGCCAGACAGGTCTACTATTGAAGTTGAGGTTCAGCATGCAATTGTTCGCTCAAAATTGCGGATGCGGCTACCGTCGCCTTCACCAAACCCTCGTCACCCTTGGTGCGGGGATCGATCCACGCATCGATCGCTTCCTGGGCAACGATGACCGGCATCCGGTCGTGGATGTCCGCAAGATCTCCCGTTGCCGACTGAGTCAGCATGGTCGTGGTGAGATGCCAACGCTGGGGATCGTCAGGTTCTCGTGAGGGGTCTTGCCACCACGAATACAACCCGGCAAAGAAAAGCAACCCAGACGGCGGTGTGATGTAGTGCGGAACCGAAGTGCCGCTGGTCTTCTTCGTCTCGAAGTATCCAATTGAGGGAAGCACGGCGCGTTGGTGAGCAACCGCGGCGCGAACAGTTGGTTTCTGAGTGACAGTTTCGCTACGCGCGTTGAATGTGGCGTGTTTGCCGCGCAACACGGGGGAGAACGGAGGCGTCAGCCACCACTGCGCTAACGCCGCACGCGGGACTAGCGCCGAGTCGGGGTCATCGCGCTGATCGAGAGTCTTGAGCAGGATTGGCACCTGATCGGTGGGGCGCACGATTGGTGTCGCGAGCCAGTCTGCCTGCCACTCTTGTGGCGGACGCCCTGTAGCCGTTACGAACTCAGTAATCATCTGATTGACCGTGTCATCCATGGCAAATCGACCGCACATATAGCAACTGTACGGCCCCTGTGCAGGAAAAGTGGGCTCTAACCTCCCGTAGAACCAACGTTCTAAAGGTTAGGATTGATCAGACACCGAGAAGGGGGCCATTGTGTCCGCACAAACAACCATTGACATCGCGGCTGAACCAGCAGTCTCGCTTCGCAACGAGCCAGTGCAAGCACGAAGCACAGCTCGACTAACAGCACTACTCGATGCAGCAGCATCGATCGTCGACGAAGTCGGCATTGAGCGGCTAACCACCGCCATGGTCGCTGAGCGCGCAGGAGCGTCTATCGGCACCGTTTACCGCTATTTTCCAGATCGCATCGTGTTGCTGCAGGCTCTGGGCGCGCGCAACTTCGAGCGTGTAATGGCGCGAATCACTGAAGCCATTAAGGATCCTGCGCAGTCTGACTGGCGCGGAGCCCTCTCAACAGCGTTCTCGTCTGTGATCGATACTTACCGCACTGAGCCTGGATTCCGCGGACTCCGTGTTGGAGATCAGCTTGATCTTCGCCCGCTGCCCAACGGCCGCACTCACAAGTCACTTGTGGCTGAGCGTCTAGTCGAGGCACTTTCGGCGCGCTTTGGTGTTGAGAACTCTGCAGCATCGCGTTTCACGCTTGAAGCCGGGCTCGAAATGAGCGACGCGCTTGTTGCTCGTGCGTTCCTCATGAACCCGCAGGGTGACGAGGAATTCATCAACGTGAGCACCTCTGCAGTTCGTGGATTTATCGCGGAGCGCATCGGCTGGTAACTACTTCGGCTCTGAGCAATTCTGACTAGTTGTGCCCAATCAGGAATGACAGCGGCTTCGAATACTGTTTAGCTATTAGTGCTGGCAAGTGTCGATCCGCGCAGGAGCGCGAGGAATGAGCCGAAATTATGATTGAATTTCGAGCAGTAACCAAACGTTTTGGCGACGGTACCGTTGCCGTAGACGATTTTGATCTCGTGATTCCATCACGCAAGATCACCGTGTTCGTAGGGTCATCTGGCAGCGGAAAAACAACGCTACTCAGAATGATCAACCGCATGGTGGATCCCACGGGGGGCGACATCGAGATCGATGGCCACAGTATTATGCGCAAGGAGCCAGTGGCGCTCCGGCGCAGCATCGGCTATGTGATGCAAAACTCTGGGCTTCTGCCGCACTTCAAGGTCATTGACAACGTCACTACTGTTCCGACGCTCAACGGTGTTCCCAAGAAACAGGCGCGCGCCCAAGCGCTTCAGTTGCTCGACACTGTTGGCTTGAGCCGAACTCTCGCTGACCGCTACCCGAGTCAACTCTCGGGCGGTCAGCAGCAGCGCGTTGGCGTGGCTCGCGGGCTAGCGGCTGACCCCAACATCCTTCTCATGGATGAGCCATTTGGGGCAGTTGACCCGATCGTGCGAGCTGAACTCCAGCAGGAGATTATTCGGTTGCAACGCGAGCTGGACAAAACAATTGTTTTCGTCACACACGACATCGACGAAGCGTTCCTGCTCGGCGATCAGGTGGTCATCCTCGAAAAGGGTGCGCTCATTGCGCAGGTCGGGAGCCCCAACGAGATCATGGCCAATCCCGCCAGTGATTTTGTCGCAAACTTTATTGGTACCGAGCGCGGCAAGCGTGCGCTGTCGCTGAAGAAGACCGAGTCGGGCACGATTCTGGTTGACAGTGAAGGCCGTGGTGCTGGAGTGCTAGTCGGTGGATCGGGGCAATAGTGACTTGGATCATCAATAATCTTGATTTGATCTGGGGCCTCACGCTTGAACATGTTCGACTGAGCATCCCCCCGATCGTTCTCGGTTTTCTCATTTCCATTCCGTTGGGCTGGATTGCCTACCGGTTCAAACTCACTCGCGGAATCTTGTTGACTGTCGCGGGCTTGCTCTACACGATTCCGTCCTTGGCGCTGTTCGTGATCTTGCCGCCCCTATTGGGCATCAGCTTTCTCAGCGAACTCAACATCACCATCGCGCTGACGCTGTATGCCGTAGCAATCATGGCTAGGTCAGTAGCGGATGCTCTAGCCTCCGTCGATCCCGCGATCCGCCAATCAGCGACCGCGGTCGGTTTTGGCGGCTGGCGCCGGTTCTGGACCGTCGACTTTCCCCTCGCCGGCCCGGTAGTTCTTGCGGGGCTGAGAGTGGCAGCAGTCTCAACCGTGAGCCTCGTCACCGTCGGCATTCTGATCGGTGTTGAAAGTTTGGGCTATCTCTTCACGAACGGTTTCGAGCGTCGAATCATCGAGGAAGTTTTTGCAGGCGTGGTGATGACGGTCGTTGTCGCTCTACTCATTGACCGCGGCCTGGTACTTCTCGGGCGGCTGCTGATGCCGTGGGCAACGATCCAGAAGATGAAAGGGAGCCAACCCGAAGTTGCCGCAGAAGGGGCGAACGCATGAATTTCCTCATCGAAGCGCTGCAGTGGTTGTTCTCACCAGAGCGGCTCGAAGGCAGCAACCCTATTCCGCTCCGGCTCGAAGAACACCTTTTTTACACCTTCATTTCTGTAGCTATTGCGGCCCTCATCGCAATTCCACTCGGATTTTTTATTGGCCATACCGGCAAGGGTCGCGATTTTGCTGTCGGTCTGTCTGGCGCGGCTCGAGCATTGCCATCGTTCGGTCTCATTTTGTTCTTCGTGCTTCTTATCGGTGTCGCCCAGGCACAGCTTCAATTTGCAGCGATCACCGCGTTTGTGCTGCTCGCTATCCCATCGATCCTTGCCGGCGCCTACGCAGGAGTCGAGGCAGTAGATCGTCGAGTTATCGACGCCGCGCGCGCCGTGGGTATGACTGAGTGGCAGATTCTGTGGAAAGTCGAAGTGCCGATTGGATTACCGCTGCTGATCGGCGGTCTGCGAGCGTCGACGCTTCAAGTGGTTGCCACGGCCACACTTGCGGCCTACGTCGGTCTCGGTGGGCTCGGAATCTACATTTTCCGCGGCCTTCCGCTTCAGCGCTATGACGAGATGCTCGGCAGCGCGCTGCTCATCGCCGCTCTCGCTCTCGCCCTCGATGGAATATTTGCGCTCATCCAGCAATTCGCGATTCCCCGCGGAGTTTCGGCTGGGCGTGCTAAAGATGTCCGAACGTCGTCACCTCGACGACGGTCGGTGGCAGCAAAAGCTGCCCAAGAAGGAAGAGGATAGAAATGTTCACAGCAAAAAACAAAGGCCGGCTCGCGCTTGGCGCAGCCGCGGTCGGGGTGGCAATGGCCCTGTCAGGGTGTGCATCCGGTGACCCTCTAGACACCGGTTCCGGTGATGACAACGCCAACAGCGAGACCATCGTTGTTGGTTCGCAGGCTTACTACTCCAACGAAATCATTGCCGAGATTTATGCACAGGCTCTTGAGAATGCTGGTTTTGACGTTGAGCGTCAATTCCAGATTGGCCAGCGTGACGCCTACCTTCCCGCCCTTGAAAGCGGCGAAGTGGATGTCTTCCCTGAGTACACGGGAAACCTCCTCCAGTTCTACAGCCCCGACACGACCGCGACCGCATCAGAAGATGTCTACGCAGAACTGGCTGACGCGCTGCCCGAGGGACTCACGGTTCTCGATCAGGCATCCGCCACCGACCAGGACTCCTACAACGTGACCGCCGACTTCGCTTCCGCGAACTCGCTGGTAAGCCTTGCGGACCTCGCCGGGGTCAGCGACCTCAAGCTCGGTGGAAATGCTGAACTCGAAGAACGTCCCTATGGCCCCGCTGGGCTCCAGGACGTTTATGGCGCGACTGTCGGCTTCACCGCAACCGGTGACACGACCGTTGACGCTCTCGTAGCGGGCACGATCAACATCGCCAACGTTTACAGCGCCGACCCGCGCATCCAGACCGAAAACCTCGTGTCGCTGACTGACCCTGAGGGTCTGTTCTTGGCATCCAACGTGGTTCCGCTGGTAAACGCAGACGTTGCTGACTCGATTGCCGATGTCATCAACGCTGTCAGCGCCAAGCTCACCGCTGAGGGCCTCGTTGCTCTCAACGTGCAGAGCACGGTCGACAAGATGTCATCAGACGACATCGCCAGCGCATGGTTGAGCGAGAACGGCCTCAGCTAGCAAACACCACCGGCTAGACCGGTGAAGAGGGGCGGATGCACGTGCATCCGCCCCTCTCCCGTTAACGCACGTGGGCCAGTGGCCGGAGTCGAGTGGCCGGTGGCTGAGGGGCCGATCGGCTACTCGTGGTCTGCGTCGCGGTGTTCCATGTGACGTTTTTGGGAGCGCTGCAAAAGCTTCTTTGCCACGATTGCGAGAACAGCGAACGCGGCAACAATTGCCACGAAGATGTAGCCCGCGCTATGCAGGCGATCGAGGAGTTCACGAAAACTGCCCGCGGCTAGAGCGCCGACGGTGACGTAAGCAATCGACCAAATGGTTGTTGCTGGCACCGTCCAGGCCATGAAGGTGCGGTAGCGCATGGCGCTCATACCGACGGTGACCGGAATCAGGGAATGAAGCACAGGCAAGAAGCGCGACACGAAAACCGCGATCCCGCCACGACGCCCCAGGTAGCGTTCTGCCTGATCCCAGTGTGCCTGACCGATCCAATTTCCTAGCCGGGATTGTCGAATCTTTGGGCCAAAATATCGGCCAAGAGCGAATCCCACGCTTTCGCCAATGAGGGCACCCACAATCACCACAGCGATCAGCACCACAAATTCGACGGGGCTGCCCACAGCGGTGCTTGCCACAATCACAACGGTATCTCCGGGAACGAGAAGCCCAATGAGAATGGAAGTCTCAAGCACTATCGCGATACCTGCCAGTGCTGTGCGCAGCACAGGATCCACCGACTGAACCGTGTCGAGGATGTACGTCAATGCCTCATTGAGCCATTGACCAAAGTCAATGCCGCCAGTGATTGGCTCGGCGCTCAGGATGAAGTCAATGGGATACACGTGGAGAGCCTAGCGAGCGCAACCGTGTGCAGACTGGCTAAATAGTGCGAGTGAGCGCGCTGAGGCGGGTGCGCCACTGCTCGAGTCGCCCCGGCTTCTCTGCCAGTTCGGGCCCGTCAATCCACCGAGGGACAATACGGATGCCCTGGAGCGCGTTGAGAACCCACAATTCGGTGCCGTCGAGCTCAGCCGGTGTCACCGCCTCTTCGTGGATATCGAGGCCGAGCGCGCGAGCAAGGGTGAGCACACTTCGCGCAGTCACGCTGTCAATGCGCTCGAATTCCGCCGGAGGGCCGCACAGGATCTCACCGCGCCACCACAACAGCGCGCTGTAAGCGCCCTCGATAACGTAACCCTCATCGGTGAGAAGAACAGCGTCGTCGGCGCCGTGGGCCTGCGCGTCTGCGTTGATCGCACCCATTGCCTCCAGATCGGGCCCCTTGATTGTCGGTGCGGTGCGGGGGTCGTCACCGGCGTAGCTTACGAGGGTCGCCGACCGCTGCAGCTCCGGGGCGGGGCGGAGGTGAAGAAAGAACTCGGCTCCGCGCAGCTCGACGCGGGGAAACCAGGCACCAGCGCGGGGGA
The DNA here is from genome assembly GCF_039527955.1 of Rhodoglobus aureus. Classification (NCBI taxonomy): domain Bacteria; kingdom Bacillati; phylum Actinomycetota; class Actinomycetes; order Micrococcales; family Microbacteriaceae; genus Rhodoglobus; species Rhodoglobus aureus. The sequence goes on from NZ_BAAAKW010000001.1 coordinate 48,877, forward strand.
GTTGCGCGATCGAAGCCGCAAAAAAATTATCGGCGGCATCGTGCACAGAAGCCGGTACGGCATCCATGAATCGTTGCCGATGAAGGTTGAGCGCCAGCACTGTGCCGGAGTCGACTAGCCACGAATCTGCGACCGTGATCGGCGCTGTGGCAAGAATTTCGGGCGCTACCTCGATCAGTTGGCCTTTCTGCCACCGGTAAATCGCGTTCGCACTCATAGGCTTAGGTTATGCGCTCTCGCGTTCTCTCTGCTGACTTGGCGACCTCTGCCGACCCCGCTGCCGTATTTGCGGAACTAATGGCGACACAGCGCGTTAGCGCGCATGACTCGAGCACCCAGGGTGCGGTCTGGCTAGATAGCGGGGTATCGGCGGTGTCGGGGCGCAGTTATTTGGCAGTGTCCTCACGCGCGGTTCTGAGCACCGAACTTGGGGAGCCAGTTTTTGAGTGGATGCGCCGCGAGTTTATTGCGGCCGACATCGACTTTTCAGATGCGCCGCCCGGATTTCGCCTCGGCTGGGTCGGGTGGCTCGGGTACGAGCTGCGCGGGGAGTCGATGGATGTTGCGATCCGGTCGCACGCTTCCACTCCTGACGCGGCCTGGTTGTGGGTCGACAGGGTGATCGTGGTCGATCACGAGTCGCAGAGCCTCAGTTTGATGGCGCTGGGGGGCGGCTGGACGGGAGAGCTCCAGCAGTGGCGTGAGCAGATGGAAGGCCTTGTGGTGCGTGCGGCACAGTATGGCGACCGCCCCCAGCCGAGTGCTCAGAGCGGTCCACCCGACACAAGCGGCCAGGGCAGCCCAAGCGGCCCACGCGAAGCACCCGTTGCTACCTGGCGAGACAATGACATCCAGTATTTGGAAATGATTGCGCAGTGTCAGCACGCGATCGTTGAAGGAGAGGCCTACCAGCTGTGTTTGACGACCAACGTGCGTGTTGAGCCGGCCGCCGATCCGGTGCAGACCTACCTCGCGCTGCGGGCAGCGAATCCCAGCCACCATGGTGGGTTCGTGCAGGCCGGGGGTGTCGCGCTCTTGAGCTCATCACCCGAGCAGTTCCTATCGATCGACCCAGCCGGGGTGATCGAGACCAAACCCATTAAGGGCACCCGGCGACGTGACTCAGATCCGGTCGAAGACGATCGATTGAAGGCAGAGCTGCTCGCGAGTGACAAAGAACGCGCTGAGAATCTCATGATCGTCGATCTCATGCGCAACGATCTCGGTCGGGTCTGCGAGGTGGGGTCGGTTGTCGTCCCGAAGCTGTTCGAGGTGGAAAGCTATGCGACGGTGCACCAGCTGGTGAGCACCGTAAGCGGGCGCCTCCGGGCCGATGTGAGTACTGTCGAAGCAATCGCAGCCTCGTTCCCGGCGGGTTCAATGACTGGCGCGCCAAAGCACTCCGCCACCCTCATCCTTGACTCTCTTGAGCGCTCTCCGCGAGGCATTTATTCCGGGGTGTTCGGCTTTGTGGGGCTTGACGGTGCTGTTGACCTGGCTATGGTCATCCGCTCCATTGTGATGGATGACCGGGGCTCCACAATTGGGGCCGGTGGCGGTATCACAGCCCTCTCTGTGCCTACCGAAGAACTTGCCGAAGTGAAGCTGAAAGCTGCCGCGCTTCTGGCGGTGTTGGGCGTTCACGCGGAGTGATTCGGCTTTGCGTCCTTGGGTTGGCTAATCTTAGATCTTCCCCGCAACGAATTGAGAGTGTTTACGTGACTGAGCAGCCCAACTTCGCTGGTACACACGATGATCGCGATGCTGCCCCTGACTACGATGTCGCGGCCATCCATGCGAAGTGGCAGGCCAAGTGGGACGAGCTAAAGCCGTTCGCCACCAGCGACCCCAACGACAAGCGGCCCCGCAAGTACATTCTCGACATGTTCCCTTACCCCTCTGGCGACCTGCACATGGGTCACGCTGAGGCATACGCCTTCGGTGATATTGCTGCTCGCTACTGGCGCCAGCGCGGCTTCAACGTGCTTCACCCCATCGGATGGGATTCCTTCGGCCTTCCTGCAGAGAACGCAGCGATAGAGCGCGGCATTGACCCTCGCGGCTGGACTTACGACAACATCGAGCAGCAGAAGAAAAGCATGAAGCTCTACGGAGTTTCGTTCGATTGGGATCGTGTGTTGCACACGAGCGACCCCGAATACTACAAGTGGAACCAGTGGTTGTTCCTCAAAATGTACGAAAAGGGGCTCGCGTATCGCAAGGATTCTTGGGTCAACTGGGACCCGGTAGACCAGACGGTGCTGGCGAACGAGCAGGTTCTCGCTGACGGTACCTCTGAGCGTTCTGGCGCTGTTGTCGTCAAGAAGAAGCTCACTCAGTGGTACTTGAAGATCACCGATTACGCCGACCGTCTGCTCGACGACCTCAACCAGCTTGAGGGTGCCTGGCCTTCCAAGGTGCTCTCGATGCAGCGCAACTGGATTGGTCGCTCGATCGGTGCGGATGTCGACTTCGAGATCGAGGGCGCGGAGCATGGCTCCGCGTCCGGCGCCACAGCGCCGAATCGCACCGTTACGGTCTTTACGACCCGCCCCGACACCCTGTACGGCGTCACCTTCATGGTGGTTGCCCCCGACGGCGATCTTGCTGCCGAACTTGTTGAGAATGCCAGCGACGACGTGAAGGCGTCATTCGCTAGCTACCTTAAGCAGACCCAGAAGCAGACCGAAATTGAGCGCAAGGATGCTAGCCGCACGAAGACCGGCATCCCGCTCGACCGCTTTGCTATTAACCCGGTAACGGGCGAACGTATCCCGATTTGGGCGGCCGACTATGTGCTCGCCGATTACGGGCACGGCGCAGTTATGGCTGTGCCTGCACACGACCAGCGTGACCTTGAATTCGCAATCAAATTCGACCTGCCGGTGCGAGTTGTGCTTGACACGAATGCACCCATCACTGGCGCAATTCCTGTTCTCGAGCTCGACGAAAACGGCATGGCGATCCTTCCGGATGATCTGCCTCCGCTGAATCCCCGCGAAACAGGCACGTCGTTGCAGGGCGATGGCCGCATGATCAACTCTGGGCCGCTTGATGGTCTCAGCAAGAGCAATGCGATCAAGAAGATCGTTGAGCAACTTGAAGCAGCAGGAACGGGCCGGGCGGCAAAGACGTACCGTTTGCGCGACTGGCTGATTAGCCGTCAACGTTTCTGGGGTACCCCCATCCCGATCATCCACGGCTCTGACGGCGAACTGATTCCTGTTCCCTTCGACCAGCTGCCCGTTGAATTGCCATCGACCGAGGGCCTCGACCTGAAGCCCAAAGGCAAATCACCGCTTGCTGCCGCCGAAGAGTGGATCAACGTCACCGACCCGCGCGATGGCAGTCCAGCTCTGCGCGACGCCGACACGATGGACACTTTCGTCGATAGCTCGTGGTACTTCTTGCGGTTCCTTTCGCCGAATGACCCCGACAAAGCGTTTGACCAGGCAGAGGCTGAAAAGTGGGCACCGGTCGACCAATACGTCGGCGGTGTCGAGCACGCGATTCTGCACTTGCTGTACTCGCGCTTCATCACCAAGGTGCTCTTCGACCTTGGCTACGTGAGCTTCACCGAGCCATTCAGTGCCCTGCTCAATCAGGGCATGGTGCTCTCTGAGGGCAAGAAGATGTCGAAGCGCAGCCGTAAGGCCGTCACCTTCTCCGGTGAGATTGCCGAGCATGGCGCCGATGCGCTCCGCTTGACTCTCGCGTTTGCCGGGCCACCCGAGGACAACATCAACTGGGAAGACGTATCGCCTCCCGCATCGCACAAGTTCTTGGCGCGCGCCTTCCGGCTCGTACGAGACGTGACGAGCGCACCCGAAATTGAGTGGAAGACGGGCGATGTTGCTCTCCGTCGCGCCACTCATCGATTCTTGGCCGATGGGCCAGGGCTTGCCGAGTCGCTAAAGTTCAACGTCTTGGTCGCGCGCATCATGGACCTCGTCAACACGACTCGCAAGGTGATCGACACCGGCGCCGGTGGCGAGGATGCTGCGGTGCGTGAAGCCGCAGAAGTCATCACGATCGCCCTCAGCCTGTTTGCTCCGCACACCGCCGAAGAGATGTGGGAGAAGCTTGGCTACGAGCCCACTGTCGCGCTCGCAGGCTGGCGCAAGGCAGACCCGTCGCTTCTTGTTGAGGAGTCGGTTACGGCTGTCGTGCAAGTTGATGGCAAGGTGCGCGATCGTCTTGAGGTATCGCCCAAGATCGATGCTGCGGACCTCGAAGCACTTGCTATGGCTTCTGAAGCGGTCAAGCGCACTGTTGGCGATCGAGAGATCGTGAAGGTTATCGTTCGCGCTCCGAAGCTCGTCAACATCGCGACTCGTCAACAGCCCACCGAAGGATAAGCAACTCCACATTTAGAGACTGCGCGCGTTGGGGCAACCGCGGCGCGCGTAGTTTCTGTGCGTGGAAGAGTTTGTCGTTCTGTCGTTCTGTCGATCTGGCGAATTGTTCGCGACTTGTCAATCGAGTCCGGGGTGCCTAACCAACTAGGATATTCCTCATGACAATCGGCACGCTGCTCCACGACGCATGCCTATACCTTCGTGAGTGGCGTTCACCCCGGTTCAGCGTCGCAGGTTTCGGTACCGACGCCGAGAACGGGCGTACCATCGTCCCCTCAGTAGAAGCGAATTGTTCGTGACACCTCGATCGCAGCACAGCGTTCGTGCTCCTTCTTCGATGATGGCTACCGCTGACGGAAAACGCGAGGGGTGGCTGTCGGCCGTCCGAATACTTTTTGCTTGGTATCTCCTAACTTTTGGTTCGGTGAAGAGTGCGATTGCGGTCGAGGCGCTTCCCGAAACTTACTTCAACCCGCCGCTTGGCCCCTTCATGCTCCTCAACTCGGCGCCGAACGGGATCATTATCTTTGGGCTGCAAGTCGCAGCTACCTTGGGCTTGATGCTCCTCCTTATCGGATATCGCACTGCGCTAGTAAGTTACGTCGTGCCGATCCTTTTCATTGTTTTGGCTGGCATTCGGTTCTCTACCGGCAAAATCGACCACGACGTTCTCCTATACCTCTTGCCGTTATTTCTCGCCCGGTCGTGGGGAACAAGACTCTCACTTCGCCCGGAAAGGTACCTTCCCCCACGGCTTGATGTTCTGGCATTGTTCGTCGGGTTCTTCTTCTTGACCTCCGGAATACTTAAGGCGTCCACCGGTTGGCTCGATCTCGACTACTCGGCAACCGCAGGGTGGCTAGCCTTTTATCAAACCAACTATGGTGTAGAAACTGTTCTTGCAAGCTGGTTGAGCGACTTCTCAGGCGCACCACTCGAACTACTCGACTGGCTAACAGTGCTACTCGAATGTTCGATCCTGCCTCTCCTATTTTTCAGGCGGACGGTAGCAGTTGCCCTCTTGATGTGCTTGTCATTCAACATCGGGGTAGTTTTGCTTTTCGGAATCAACTTTTCCGAACTGTTTCCGGTGTACCTGGCGCTACTTCCCCTTGCCATCAAGGCAGTTGAGAAGCTTACTTACGTGGTGGCCGGGGGACTACTCCTTGCCACCGTCATCATCGCCAACTTGGGACCTCTCATTGGTGGCGCAGTTACTTTTGGGCCGTTTGGTCTGAAGGTGCCCATGTTTTGGGTGTTTGCCTTCCTCATGGGGATTGTCATCGCCTACACCGTTATCAAGTCCTTGAGAACGGAGGCCGGCGCCAACGTTTCGCTCAAGACCAGCATGGTTGTCCTTTCTCTCCTGAGCGTGCCCTTGTTAATCACAGTTCTCTGGACCGAGCCGTACCCTGCGATTATTGGCCCAGGTTTTCGAGGCGGCATCACAGGCGAACTGAAACAAGTGTGGATTAAGGACGGGCAGGAAGTCCGTCCGAGCGAAGTATTCGGAGGGTCTCCATACTCGACGAATATCGGCTTCTATGGATGGCCATCGCCTCAAGGGCAGGGACACGAATATCGACCATGGGATGCCGGCGAAACTCCTGAACTGCCTGAAGGAGTGACGGTTGAGTGGGTACGGGTTCGTTGAACTCGTTGCAGTTGATGCCGAACCAAGCGGCTAGCATATTGCTACGAGGCGCTTGCTCGCCCGCGACTCGTCAACAGCCCACCGAAGGATAAGCAACTCCACATTTAGAGACTGCGCGCGTTGGGGCAACCGCGGCGCGCGTAGTTTCTGTGCGTGGAAGAGTTTGAGCAGGCCAGACGCGCCCGATTGCGGTTGCGCGTCGGGGCAGTCGTTGTGCTCGTGTTGGTCGCGCTTGGCTGCGCAGTGCTCGCCACAGCGCTCACTGCAAGGCCAGAGTCGGCAGAGATCTCGCGGAGTGAGCTGGGGGAGTCTGACGGCGAATTTTCGCACAGTTCACCATCAGTTTTCGTGCATGTCACCGGGGCAGTTGCGCGGCCGGGCCTCTTCGAGCTCGCGGATGGTGCTCGCGTCATTGACGCGATTGCTGCCGCCGGCGGTTTCACTGAGACTGCCAATCGTGAAGAGCTCAATCTTGCGCGGCTGCTGACCGATGGCGAACAGTTTTCCGTGCCCGAAGAAGGCGAGCAGGCGCCGGATGGTGCGGCATCCGATTCGCGAGTGAATCTAAACACGGCAGATGCGGCCGCGCTCGACACACTGCCTAGGGTCGGCCCGGCGATGGCAGCCCGAATCTTGGCGTGGCGGGATGCCAATGGTCGATTCACGACCATCGACGACCTGCGCAATGTCTCCGGATTCGGCGACAAGACATTCGAGGGTCTCCGCGAGCTGATCACTGTATGAGCCTCGATCTGAGGTTGAGCGTCCCGGTCGCTGTCGCATGGTTGGTCGCGGTGCTTCTGATCGGTGTCCCGCAGTGGGCTGTCGCGAGCGCCGTTGTGCTGTGGCTTTCCGCTGGAGTCACGACCGCTGCCGCGCTCGTCTCTCGGCGCCAGTTGTTGGCCAGCTTTGGTCTCGCGTGCGCGCTGGCAGCCCTTTGTTCGACCGCCGTCGCGCTGCACGCAGATCTTCGTCAGCCGGAAGCCCTGAGCGACCTTGCCGCTCGTCACGTCCAGGTAGAAGTGTGGGGCACGACCACCTCCGCAGTTCGTGCCGATCTTGAGTACTTTCAGGCGCAACTGTCATCGGTGATCGTCGACGGGCAGTCGGTGCCCCTGAGTTCTCCTGCGCTGGTCTTTCATGACAGCGATCGGTTCGGCGTGAAGGGTACAAACGGCTCAGAGATGGAGCCGGAGGGCGACGAATGGGGGATTGGAGTCGAGTTCTCAGTCGTAGCTACACTCACGGCAACTGAGCCGGGTGATGGGCGAGCGGTGCTGGTGTTTGCCTCCGAAGACGCGCAGTGGCGGGCCGATCCGGCCGAGTCGATCGAATGGGCTAACCAGCTTCGGCGCACGTTTGCCACCGCAGCCCAGGTCCTCCCCGGCGGTGGTGGGCAACTCATCGGAGGGCTCGCGATCGGCGATACCTCGGCGGTCAACGAAGAGTTGGATGCCGCTATGAAGACCAGCTCGCTGAGTCACCTCACGGCGGTGTCCGGAGCAAACTGCGCGATTGTGGTTGGGCTGATCATGGCCCTTGGTGGCAGACTCGGCGCTCATCGAGTGCTGAGGATCGCGCTCTCCGTGCTCGTGCTACTCGCATTCGTGGTTGTGGTCACTCCAGACCCTAGTGTTCTTCGGGCGGCTCTCATGGCGACACTGGTGCTCATCGCGTTGGGCAGTGGGCGACCGATTCGCGGCATGGCTGTGCTCTCACTCGCCGCGATCAGCCTCCTGGTGTTTGACCCGTGGCTGTCGCGCAACTTCGCGTTCGCGCTGTCGGTCTTCGCAACGGCTGGTCTGCTGCTGTTTGCCGAACCCCTGGCTCAACTGCTGGACCGCTGGTTACCGCGGTGGCTGTCACTCGTCGTGGCAGTGCCGCTCGCAGCGCAACTCGCCTGCCAGCCAGTGCTGTTGCTGTTGCAGCCCACGCTGCCCACCTATGGGGTGCTCGCTAACGTGCTCGCTGCCCCCGCGGCGCCCGTCGCCACAGTGGTGGGTCTGGCGGCCTGTGTGGCGCTCACCGTCTTCCCGCCCCTCGGCATTGGCCTGATATGGATCGCCTGGCTGCCCTCGGCGTGGGTGGCCGCTGTGGCGACCTTCTTTGCGAATGCTCCGGGAACGCGTATCCCGTGGTGGGAGGGCTGGGTAGGTGTCGTCGCGCTCAGTATCATCACCGTGCTACTGCTGGCGGCACTAGTGATGAAACAGCCGTGGCGCCGTCGAGCCCTCTCCGTACTCGTCGTCGTCACAGCGCTCGCGGGCGCTGCTGCCGCAGGCCTCGGGGTGAGCGCGGCGCTGTCCTGGCCCAAAGATTGGCAGTTTGCCCAGTGCGATGTCGGTCAGGGGGACGCTGTAGTCGTGCGCAGCGGAGAGCGAACCGCCCTGATCGACACCGGGCCCGATCCCGAGCGTCTCGACGTGTGCCTCACACGCCTGGGCGTCGACCGAATTGATCTACTGGTGCTCACACACTTTGACCACGACCATGTTGGTGGCGCCGAGGCGGTGCTCGGTCGAGCTGACACTGTGCTGGTCGGCCCGACGGCGTCTGCGCAGGATGTCGCGCTACTCGATGCCTTCGAAGCAGCGGGTGCTCAAGTGCTGCCTGCCAGTACGGGAGATCGCGGCTCGCTCGGTGAGCTGCGTTGGAGCGTGTTGTGGCCAGGCGAGCGACTTGCAGGCATCGATCCAGGAAACGATGCGAGCGTTATCCTTGAGTTTCTGCCTCGGCCCGATTGTGAGCGCCAGTGCCTCAGTTCCGTGTTCCTCGGTGACCTCGGAGAGAGTGCGCAGGCGAGACTCGTGGGCGAGCACAAACTCTCGAGAGTGGATGTCGTCAAAGTCAGTCATCACGGGTCCGCCGATCAATACCCGCCCCTCTATGCCGCGCTCAACGCCACTGTGGGGTTGGTGGGTGTCGGAGCCGAGAACGGCTATGGGCATCCGACTGCCGATGCATTGGGCATGCTCGCCGAGGCCGGGATCCTGGCAATGCGAAGCGACACAGACGGGCTTGTGTTGGTATCGCCGGCGACCCGGCCTGGCGCGGTTCGGTTATGGTCGGAACGGCACGTCGGCGGGCAAGGATAGGCTGGGGTCGCAGTACTAAGTGAGGAGTCTCGTGGCCGCTAAGCCCCCAGCACGATCGCCGGCAAAGTCGAAGGTCGCTATCCCACAATTGACGTGGAACAATGTGCGCCCAGCACCAATCGTGCTCGTCAGTGGCACCGAAGGTTTTCTTGCCGACCGTGCAATTAGGTTGCTGCGCGACACCCTCAAGGTAGAAGACCCCAGCCTTGAAGTGAGCGATCTCGAGGCAGACCAATACGCCCCAGGTGAACTCATCAGTTTGGCGAGCCCGTCGCTTTTCAGCGAGCCGCGAATGATCCGCATCACGAACGTCGAAAAGTGTTCCGACGCCTTCATCACTGAGACGTTGAAGTATCTGGATGCCCCGGCAGACGACACCTATGTGGTGCTGCGTCACGCCGGGGGAGTTCGCGGCAAGAAGCTTCTTGACGCAATCCGTGCAGGCACGGGCGGCGGAATCGAGGTCGTGTGCATCGATCTCAAAAGAGACTCAGATAAGTACGACTTTGCGGCCGCCGAGTTCGCTACCCAACGTCGACGAGTGACGCCGGGCGCACTGCACACTCTCGTGTCTGCGTTCTCCGCTGACCTCGCCGAGCTTGCGGCTGCCTGCCAGCAGCTCATTGCCGACGATGCGGATGAAATTAACGAGTCAACTGTTGCTCGCTACTACTCTGGGCGGGTCGAAACTAGCGCATTTAAGGTTGCTGATTCTGCGATCGCGGGTCGTTCAGGCGAGGCTCTTGTCTTGTTGCGTCATGCGCTGGCCTCTGGGGCAGACCCGGTGCCGATCGTGGCTGCGTTCGCCTCCAAGGTTCGAACGATGGCGAAGCTCTCCGGCGGCTCAATGTCGTCGGGTCAGGCAGCGAAGACTTTCGGGATGGCACCGTGGCAAGCAGAGCGCGCTATGAAAGATTTGCGGGGCTGGAGTGATGCGGGGCTTGGCTCCGCCATTGAGGCAATTGCCGATACGGATGCTCAGGTCAAAGGTTTGGGGCGCGACCCTGTCTTTGCGCTTGAACGCATGATCTCTGTCGTGGCGGCTCGCGGCATCCGCTAGCTAACTGCGGCGCTCGACGACATACGCCCTAGCGACATACGCCCTAGCGACAAGCGACCTAACCGCAAGCGACTCAACAACATACGCCCCAACCGCAAGCGACCTAACAACAAACGCCCCCAGCCGCGAACGGTGGGGGCGTTTGTTGTGTTCGGCGGTATGCCGATCAAAGGTCTTTAGAGTGCTGCAACCTGCTTGGCGATGGCCGACTTGCGGTTCGCTGCCTGGTTCTTGTGTAGGACGCCTTTGCCGGCGGCCTTGTCGAGCGACTTGGCGGCGACCTTCAGGTTCGCGAGCGCGGTGTCTTTGTCGCCAGCCTTGATCGCTGCGCGGGTTGCGCGGATGGCGGTCTTGACCTGGCTCTTGACCTGGCGGTTGCGGTCTTGTGCCTTCTTGTTGGTGCCGATGCGCTTGATCTGCGACTTAATATTTGCCACGTTGAGGTGCTTTCTTGTTTGTGGATCAGAGATGGTGGGCGGCCGTGGAAGAGAATCGGTGTTCTGATTCCCGGCCGCGATGCGCATACTGTTCGACGAAGAACCATATGCATAAGCCAACAGGCAACATTACCAGCGCGGTGGAGCTATGGCAATTGCGGAGCAATTGTGCGACCCCAGCGCCGGGCAAACTACGTTTGCTCGGGCTCTTGCGGAGCCTCCCAAGTCAAAACAAACCAAGTTTGCTCGGACTCCTAAGCCTACCCTTCAACGTTACTGCAACTGAGGTTTCACTGCCTGTTTGCCACGCCATGCACCTCGGCCTCAAACCCATACCTACTCGTTATCCGCCTACGGTTCCGGGGGTTACCCCGATTCCTCGGCCGCTCTCTGTTTTCTATCGTTTAGGTATGACTTCTTCAACTATTTCTGATTCCGCTTTTGATTCGTCCTTAGTGGCGCTTGCCGCGACAGACCAAGATGGCGCACGTGCGAACTCGACACCCGACGAGCAAGCTATGCCGACCGATACTGCACTTCCAGCATCCACCCAGCAGGGTTCGTCACTTCCAGCATCCGCCCCTTGCGCTTCTCGCACGATGAGCATTCTCGCTTTGAGCTTGGGTATTGCGTCGTTCTTCTTCGCTCAAAGTGTCGTCGTGCCTCTGGCTGCCGTCGTTTTGGGCGTGTTTGGCCTTCGGGATGAGCCCGCGGGACGCAGCTTCTCTATCTGGGGAATTGTGTTGGCGTCCGTCGCTACTTTCGGCTGGGTTGTTGTTGTGGTTGCCGGCGCGTTGATTTCGCTGCCGTTTCTCTTCTTCGCCGCGTCCTAGAGCCCCTTAGAGTCGACGTAGCGGCCGCCTAACCCTATGTCTGCCTGTCGTTTGAGCCACGTGCGCGCAGGATCGTCGCGCACGTGGGAGAATTGGGCGGATGTCTCCTCGCGCCTCTTACACACTTGAGCCTGCTTCGACCGATCCTGCGTTTATCCGCAACTTTTGCATCATTGCGCATATCGATCATGGCAAGTCCACCCTCGCTGACCGCATGCTGTCGGTCACGGGGGTTGTCAGCGACCGCGATATGCGGGCCCAGTACCTCGACCGTATGGATATCGAGCGTGAGCGCGGCATCACGATCAAGAGCCAAGCTGTTCGCATGCCGTGGGCTCTCACTGATGAGAACGGCAAAGAGCAGTCGTATGCGCTGAACATGATTGACACGCCTGGCCACGTTGACTTCACCTATGAGGTGTCGCGTTCGCTGGCTGCCTGTGAGGGCGCAATTCTTTTGGTGGATGCGGCGCAGGGCATTGAGGCACAGACGCTCGCAAACCTCTATTTGGCGATGGAGAACGATCTGACGATCATTCCGGTGCTGAACAAAATTGACTTGCCTGCTGCTGATCCCGACAAGTACGCCGACGAGATCGCTGGTCTGATCGGCTGCGATCCTTCGACGGTTCTCCGTGTATCTGGCAAGACGGGGGTTGGCGTTTCTGAGCTGCTCGATGAAGCAACACGGTTGATTCCTGCCCCGGTTGGCGACCCATCCGCTCCTGCCCGCGCAATGATTTTTGACTCGGTTTACGACTCGTATCGTGGAGTTATTACCTACGTCCGCATGATTGACGGCAAAATGTCGCCGCGCGAAAAGGTCATGATGATGTCGACGAAGTCGGCTCATGAATTGCTTGAGATCGGTGTGAGCTCGCCTGAGCCGACACCGACGAAGGGTCTCGGCGTCGGTGAGGTGGGTTATCTCATCACCGGTGTGAAGGATGTTCGCCTCAGCAAGGTCGGTGACACGGTCACTAACTTCGCCAAGCCGTCGACGCAGCCGCTTAAGGGTTATTCCGAGCCGAAGCCGATGGTGTTCTCGGGCCTCTACCCCATTGACGGTTCCGACTATCCGGTGCTGCGTGAGGCACTCGACAAACTGAAGCTGTCAGATGCTGCTCTCGTCTACGAACCTGAGACGTCTGTTGCGTTGGGTTTCGGTTTCCGTTGTGGATTCTTAGGGTTGCTGCACTTGGAGATCGTGCGTGAGCGTCTTGAGCGCGAGTTCAACCTCGACATGATTGCCACCGCTCCTTCGGTAATCTACGAAGTCATTGGCGATGACAAGAATGTCACTACCGTCACGAACCCCAGTGAGTTCCCTGGCGGAAAGATCGCTAGTGTAAGCGAGCCGATGGTGAAGGCATCCATTTTGACTCCAAAGGACTTTGTCGGAACGGTTATGGAGCTCTGCCAGTCACGTCGCGGCACCATGCAGGGCATGGAATATGTCGGCACCGACCGTGTTGAGCTTCACTACACGATGCCTCTCGGCGAGATTGTCTTCGACTTCTTCGATCACTTGAAGAGCCGCACGCAGGGCTACGCCAGTCTCGACTATGAGCCCAGCGGTCATCAAGAGGCCGATCTCGTGAAGGTCGACATTCTGCTTCAGGGTGAAGCTGTCGATGCGTTCAGCGCGATTGTGCACCGCGAAAAGGCGTATACCTATGGCGTGCTGATGACCGAGCGTTTGAAGAATCTGATCCCGCGCCAGCAGTTTGAGGTTCCCATTCAGGCCGCAATTGGCGCACGTATTATTGCTCGTGAGTCGATTCGGGCGATGCGCAAAGACGTTTTGGCTAAGTGTTATGGCGGCGACATTAGTCGCAAGCGCAAGCTCCTCGAGAAGCAAAAAGAGGGCAAGAAGCGCATGAAGATGGTCGGTCGCGTCGAGGTTCCGCAGGCTGCCTTTATTGCGGCACTGTCTGGTGAAGTCGAAGCCGGCAAAGAGAAGAAGTAGGCGAAGTGGATGCCCGCACCTACCCCAATGCGCCCGTTACGTACGGCGCGGTGGGTGCCACGCGCGGCAGCACTTTTACTGTTCTTCCCCCGGCAGGCTTTCGTCGTGTCGAGCGTACTGCCCGAATCGGGCATGGGGAAAAGCGCTGGGCTTTCGCGCACCAACAGATTCTGACGTGGGGTGTGAAGCGCCGCAGCGGCTTTGGCGTGACCCTATTGCCGCGCGATCCCGCCGGTGACTCGCTTGATCTGTCGCACGACAACGATTCGCATCCCAGGGTTCGCCCCGGTGACACCATTGTTCTTTCCGTTGGTCGCCGCCCGTTCATTGCCCACGAGCCGGTGCGTGTTGTGTATGTCGTCGACAAGCCAAAGGTTGCTGGGTTCGCCTACGGAACGCTTGAGGGCCATCCGCTACGCGGCGAGGAGTCATTCATGGTCGAGCGTCGAGCAGACAACTCGATTTGGATCACTGTTCGCTCGTTTTCACGACCGGCATCGACGAAATGGATGTTGCTCTCACCCGCTCTGCGAATCTTGCAGTCCATCGTTGTCGGCCGCTATTTGCGTGCGCTGGCGGGCGCTATTCCTTCGCCGAGTCCCAAGGACTAGGCCTGGCATCAGGACCTACCGCTGAGAGCTGCACTTTAGCCGCGCTGGGTGAGCTCGGCGATTGTGCCGAGCAGGTCGTCGATGCCCGTCTCTAGGTTGTCAACGACGAGGAGCGCGTTTGTGCCGCGGAGGTCGGCAACCGAGTAGGCACCTGTCGCTACGGCGATAAATGGCAACGCTGCGGAGTCTGCGGCGAGCCCATCATTGGGGGTGTCGCCGATGATGACGTTGGTGCCCTCGCCGAGCAATGGTGCAACCAGCGATGTGAGGTGGTGACGATCTGGCGAGCGATCGCCAAAGAACGAGCTTTGCCAGTTGAAGTCGTCGATTGAGTAGCCGGCCGCCAACAGTTTGTAGCGAGAGTGCTGGGGCCCGTTGCCGGTCAGCAGTGAGTTTGTCCATCCACGGCTTGACACGCGCCGAAGTGCCTGCGGTCCGCCTGCAACAGCTTCCCGCACAAATCCGCTGTCGTGCTGGGCGCGTGTACGCCCATCGAGTTCGTTCAGCAGGTCATCCAGCATCGTGCTGGGATGGCCGTTGAGCTCGAGCAGCTTCGCGAGAAGCTGGCCCTCAGTCATTCCGTGAGGGTTCGTGATGCGGCGGCGCGGTGGGGCCCCAGTGACGCGCGTGAATGCGTCGAGATAGACAGTCGTTCCGTCACGAGAGTTGTGGATGAGCGTGCCGTCGATGTCCCACAGAATGTGCGTTTTCACCGTTACATGCTCCCACGCACGGGGTGCGACAATTGACGAGTGTCTGCATGCACTAGCTGCGAGACACTTTCGTCATCAGCTGCTTAGGGGAATCGTTCGTGCCAGGTGCTTTGCCCATTGCCGATCCAGCACCTCTCGATGGCGCGCTCCCCGACAGCGCGGCGGTCGGTTCTGAGAGCCGCCCGTGGAGCGTGTACATTCATGTTCCGTTCTGCCGCGTTCGCTGCGGGTACTGCGACTTCAACACCTATACGAGTGAAGAGCTGCGCGGGGCCAAGCGGTCTGACTACGCTACGGAAGCTATCGCTGAGATGGCGCTGGCATCCACCGTGCTGTCGCAGGCGGGCGTTGCTCCTCGAGAAGCGTCGACGGTGTTCTTCGGTGGCGGCACACCAACCTTGCTTCCCGTGACTGACCTGACGCGCATGCTTGCTGCTGCGCGCGACACGTGGGGCTTCACGCCGGATGTCGAAATCACCACTGAGGCGAACCCCGATTCTGTTGACCGAGATTATTTGCTGGCGCTCAAGGAGGCCGGCTTCAGCCGTGTGTCTTTCGGGATGCAGTCAGCGGTGCCGCACGTGCTCGCAACGCTTGAGCGCACTCATGATCCCGAACGAGTTCCTCACGTGGTGACGTGGGCGCGCGAGGTGGGGCTCGATGTGAGTCTCGACCTGATCTATGGCACTCCGGGGGAGAGCTTGGCAGATTGGGAGCGCTCACTAGATCACGCTATCGCGCAGAGCCCTGATCACATTTCTGCTTACGCTCTCATCATCGAGACGGGTACCAAGTTGGCGGCACAAATTCGCCGCGGTGTCGTCGCACCTGTCGATGATGACCTGCAGGCTGACATGTACGAGCTGGCCGAGCAGAAGCTCAGTGCTGCGGGTTATGAATGGTACGAGGTCAGCAACTGGGGCAAGGCCAGCAATGATCCTGACGTCAGCAATACCAGTCGCCACAACCTGGGCTACTGGCTGGGCAACGACTGGTGGGGTGTTGGCCCCGGCGCACACAGCCACGTTGGCGGAGTGCGCTGGTGGAATGTGAAGCACCCGGCGGCGTATGCCGACCGTATTGCCGCCGGACACTCGCCGGGAGCGGGCAGAGAGACGCTCGCGGACTCGAGCAAATACTTAGAGCACGTCTTGTTGCGCACCCGCGTGCGCAACGGTCTGCACATCAACACCCTCGATGCGGATGGCCGCCAGGCGGTGGCTGGTCTCATCGCCGACGAACTCGTGGATGCGCGTGCTGCACTGAGCGGAACGATTGAGCTCACGCTAAAGGGGCGCCTGCTCGCGGATGCCGTGGTGCGGCGATTGCTAGGTGACGCCCCTATTTAGAGCGGTGAATTCGAGTTACTTAATGAACTGGAACGTGAGCGGGTAGCTGTACGCCTGCCCATTGTTCGAGGCGATTGCGGCGACGATGCTGAAGATGACGATGATAATCGCAACGGCAGCAATGATCAGGAATCCGATACCGACGACGCTGAGAATAGCGCCCAAAAACATCGCGATGTACATGGTGATCTGGAAATTCAGCGCGGTGCGAGTGTGAGCACGCACGAAGGGACCGCGTTCCTTGAACACGAGGTAGCCGACGAGCGCTGGTATGAATCCGAAGAAGATTCCACCGACATGAATCAACGTCGACCAAAGCTTCTCGTCGCTCGGACTCATCGGTTGGATCGGTGCGTACGGAGAACTGGTGGGGGGTGTGGAATCTGACATGACTCCATTAAACCCTGCATTGGCCTAAAGCGTGCATTGGGCAAAAAAATAGCCCCGAGAGTGGAAGCTCCCGGGGCCGAGTCTCATTCAGCTACTAAATATCGTGCTACTTGATGAGGCGAAGTGCGAAAGGGTAACGGTAGTGGTTGCCATCCTTGGCCTTCGTGAAGCCGATGATCGAGAAGATGATGGCTACAGCGACGAGCGCGAACCACAGCAAGCCCTGGATGATGCCGAAGATGCCGAAAGTGACAGCGGTCAGGATCGAGCCGAGGATTGCAAGCGCGATGTGCGCGATGGTCAATGTGATCTGGAAGTTCAGCGCTTCTTTGGCTTCGACGTTGGTGAAAGCGCCGCGATCCTTAAAGATCAGCCAAATGATGAGTGATGGCAGGAAGCTGAGGATTCCGCCCAGGTGAGCGAAGGACGCCCACTGGTTGTCCTCAGCCGTGGTCAGTTGGGCTGCCGGCTGCGGCGCGGCGGGCTGCGGATTTGCGTCAGTCATGAGTTCGTGCCTTTCAGGTGAACGAGGGAAGTTCCCGGGTTTCATCAAAGTGCTCGGTGTCACACCTGAGCATTTCCCCGGAGGGGTAGCACCCAAGTACAGACATACGGTAGCGCTAATGAGTTGTGCGGTGCAACGGTTGTGTCGCGGTGTGTCGAGTAAGATTGGCAGTCGAACGGATTGAGTGCCAATCAAGAGAGGTGGGTGGTGGCATGGTTTCCGCCCGCGGACTTGATGTGCTTCGAGTCATCGTGCAGGACTACGTTGCTACGCGCGAGCCTGTCGGGTCTAAGTCGATAGTGGAGCGTCATTCCTTTGGTGTCTCTGCCGCAACGATCCGCAACGACATGGTTTTGCTCGAAGATGAAGAGCTGATCACCGCTCCTCACACCTCGTCTGGTCGTGTGCCCACCGATAAGGGCTACCGCGTGTTTGTGGATCAGCTCGCAGATTTGCGGCCGCTCACGAGCGCACAGCGCCAAGCGATCGAGTCTTTCTTGGGTCAAGCCGACGACTTGGATGACGTGCTTGCGCGCACTGTGCGCATGCTTTCCCAGCTAACAAACAGCGTCGCGCTCGTGCAGTATCCTTCGCTGGCAACGGCTCGGGTGCGCCATATCGAGTTGGTTCCATTGGGTGCTTCGCGCATCATGACGGTGTTTATTACGGATTCCGGGCGTGTCGAACAACGGCTCATCGATGTCTTGGAGCCCCTTGACGACGTGTTCTTGGGGGAGATGCGCGCAAAGTTGAACTCCGCGCTCAACGGGCAGTCCCTGCCTGAAGCTGCTGAGAGGCTGGCGAATTTCGCTGATATTTTCGCGGCCGAACGCCAAGCGGTCGTCAGTCAGGTGGCATCCAGTCTGGTTGAACAGGTGTTGGCCAACCGTCATGACAAACTTGTATTGGCGGGTACAGCAAACCTTGCGCGAACCGAGCAAGATTTCTCCGGCAGCATTTTTCCCGTGCTTGAGGCAATTGAAGAGCAAGTTACGCTGTTGCGCCTCTTTGGAGAGATGCAAGTGACTAGTGGATCCGTTTCTACTCGGATTGGGCGAGAGAACGCAGAATTTGGACTTGAAGAGACGTCTGTCGTTACGGGTGGGTATTCCTCGTCGGGCGGCGACGTTGCGCGACTGGGTGTGCTTGGCCCGACTCGCATGGACTACTCGAACAACATGGCAGCGGTTCGCGCGGTAGCGCGTTACCTGTCACGACTTTTAGAAGAAAATTGAGCTCGTAAGGAGCAATCGGAACTTTGGCAGATCACTACGAAGCCCTCGGCGTTGCACGCGAGGCTACGCCCGAAGAAATCAAGAAGGCGTACCGCAAGCTTGCTCGCGAGTTGCACCCCGACGTGAACCCGAGCGAGGACGCGTCAGAACGATTCAAATCCGTCACCCACGCGTATGACGTGTTGAGCGATCCGCAGCAGCGTCAGCAGTACGACATGGGCGGCAGCGGCGGCGGTTTTGGCGGAGCGAGCTTTGGCTTCGGCGACATCTTTGAAACCTTTTTCGGCGGTGGTGGCGGCGGTCAATCCGTCGGGCCCCGATCTCGTCGTGAGCGCGGCCAGGATGCCCTGCTGCGAGTTGAGGTCAGCCTGAAAGACACGATGTTTGGCGTTTCGCGCGACATCGAGGTCAATACCGCTGTGCTTTGTGAGACCTGTGAGGGTAGCTGTTCGGCACCCGGCTCTTCACCGGTGCGCTGTGATATTTGTCAGGGCAGCGGTCAGATTCATCGCCAGGTGCGCAGCCTCCTGGGTAACGTCATGACCTCGAGCCCCTGTGGCACGTGCCGCGGCTACGGCAACATCATCGTGAACCCTTGCGCTACGTGTGCAGGCCAGGGCCGAGTGCGGGCTCAACGTACCATTTCGGTCGACATTCCGGCCGGTGTCGAAACTGGTGTGCGTTTGCAGATGCCGGGCCAGGGCGAAGTCGGGCCGGCGGGTGGACCCAACGGTGACCTCTTCTTGGAGATGAAGGTGCGTCATCACGACGTCTTCAGTCGCTCCGATGACGACCTGCTTGCCACCGTTGAGGTTCAGATGCTTGACGCGATCCTGGGCACCACTGTGACCTTGAACGGCTTGGACGACAAGGTTGAGGTGCACATCAAGCCGGGCACTCAGAGTGGCGAAGTGCTCACCGTCAAGGAGCGAGGCATTACAGGTCTGCGTGGTGGTGCTCGCGGTGACTTGCGCCTAGGCATCCAGGTCGTCACTCCAACTAAGCTGAGCGGTACCGAACAGGCATTGATAAAGCAACTTGCCGCAGCGCGCAAGAGCAAAGCGCCAGAATTCGCTGAGTTCCAGCAGGGACTCTTCGCCAAACTGCGCGACCGGTTCCTGTAGGCGAGTACGGTGGCTCACCTCTATATCGATGAAGAACTCGACGACGCTAAGGTCGGCGACACAGTCTCGCTGACACAAGCAGAAGCGCGTCACGCGGTTACGGTGTCGCGGCTGAAAGTCGGCGAGACGATTGCGATTAGCAATGGGGCTGGGCTCACGGTTTCTGGGGCGATCACCGTCGCTGAGCACACCGAACTCAGCATCGAGGTTGCTGAGGCACGGCACACTCCACGCAGCACGCCTGCGGTATTTCTCGCGCAAGCATTGGCCAAGGCCGATCGCGATGAGCTCGCAGTGCAAGTGGCGACAGAACTCGGTATTGACGGCGTGATTCCGTGGTCAGCGGCGCGCAGTATTTCGCGCTGGCAGGGAGCAAAGGTTGCTAAGGGTCGCGATCGGTGGGCGGCAATTGTGCGCGAAGCCAGTAAACAATCGTTGCGCACGTGGTTGCCCGACGTGCTTGATCTTGTGACTACTAAGCAGCTCGCAGCGTTCGCCTCCAGCACGCGGATGCTCGTGCTCGAGCCAACCGCAACAGAGACGCTGTCCGACCTCGTCGTCGATGATCGCGACATTGTGCTCGTCGTCGGGCCAGAGGGTGGTGTTGCAGACCATGAGCTGGAGCTATTGACTGCGGCCGGTGCATCCACGGTTCGGCTGGGCAGTGAAGTGCTGCGCACGTCTACCGCTGGCCCCGCTGCGCTTGCGGTACTGAACGTCAAACTTGGTCGCTGGGGCTAGAGGATTAGGCTAGAGCTATGTCTGATTCACGTTCGATCTTTACCAAGATCATCGCTCGCGAGATTCCCGCGGATATTGTCTTCGAGTCAGATTCCGTGATCGCGTTTCGCGACATTGCGCCCCAAGCGCCCGTGCACTTGCTTGTCGTTCCCACAACTGAAGAGTTTGCGAACGTTGCGGAGCTTGCTGCAGGCAACCCCGCGCTTCTGGCCGAGCTTGTCTCGGTCGCCCAGAAGCTCGCCGATGAACATGCAGGCGGGCAATACAGACTGATTTTCAACACCGGTGAAACCGCTGGTCAAACTGTTTTCCACGTGCACGCACATGTGCTCGGCGGAAACCTCGAGGAAGGCACCCTTGGTCATTAGTGACTCTGAGTCCGCACGCACTGAGAAAGCACATCCACACGAGCGCGAGAGCGTTGCCATTGAAGTAGATGGCGTGGCAATGGTGCGGCTGCTAGGCCCACATGACCGACTGCTCCGGGTGGTTGAGAGCAAGTTTCCGGATGTCGAAATGCATGTTCGCGGAAACGAAATCACTCTGACCGGCGACGCTGTTTCCCTCGCTGCCGCCGAAGAGCTGGTGGATGAACTGATCGCAATGGTTCGCGACGGACACGACCTCGGCACGCAAGAAGTTGAATCGTCGGCGAGCATCCTGAGGCAGAATCAGGGCAGCCCGAATCTCTTGCTTGGCCAGACAATTCTTACGGCCCGCGGCAAAGCCATTCGGCCCAAGACCTTGGGGCAGTCGCAGTACGTCGAAGCAATGGACAACAACACCATCGTGTTCGGTATTGGCCCAGCAGGAACCGGCAAGACGTATCTTGCGATGGCGAAGGCCGTCCAAGCCTTGCAGCGCAAAGAAGTTGACCGCATTATTTTGAGTCGCCCAGCGATCGAGGCGGGGGAGCGATTGGGCTTCTTACCTGGCTCGCTGACCGACAAGATTGATCCGTACCTTCGGCCGCTCTATGACGCACTCAACGACATGATGGATCCAGAACTGGTTCCTAAGTTGTTGGCCGCTGGCACTGTTGAGGTTGCTCCGCTCGCCTACATGCGTGGTCGCACGCTCAACAAGTCTTTCGTTGTTCTCGACGAGGCCCAAAACACCACCCCTGAGCAGATGAAGATGTTCCTGACCCGATTGGGATTCGATTCCAAGATGGTCATCACCGGTGATGTCACGCAGGTCGACTTGCCTGAGGGAGCGAGCGGGCTCAAACTCGTCTCGAACGTGCTGCAAGACATCGACGACATCCACTTTGCCGAGCTCACGAGTGCTGACGTTGTGCGTCACACTCTCGTGGGAAAAATCGTTGACGCCTACACGACCTACGATGCTGAAAAGCAGCGCGATGAGTACAACAGCAAGAACCGACCGCGAGGTCGAAGCCGCAATCACGAGGGACGTTAGCGTGTCAATTGAAATCAACAACGAGTCGACTATTGAAATAGACGAGCACGCGTTTCAGCGACTCTGTACTTTTGCGCTCGATCAGCTTCACGTTCATCCGGATGCCGAACTAGGCATTGTCTTTGTGGATGAGGCCGCCATGGAGCAGCTTCACGTGCAGTGGATGGACGAACCTGGCCCCACTGACGTACTGAGTTTTCCGATGGACGAGTTGCGTCCCGGTAGCGAGGCTCACCAGACGCCCGCCGGGCTGCTCGGCGACATCGTCGTCTGCCCCCAAGTTGCGATTTCGCAAGCAGAGACTGCCGGGCATCCGCCGCTCGAGGAAATGCTCTTGTTGACCACCCACGGCCTGCTGCATTTGCTCGGATTCGATCATGCAGAGCCTGAGGAAGAAAAAGAGATGTTCAGCCTCCAGCGCGAAATCTTGCTGGGGTTTGCCCTTGCCGAACGAAGTAGGTAGCCGCTCATGCTGAACGGCATATTCATCACCGTAGCGATCCTGCTGGTTTCGCTCGGTGGTTTGCTTGCAGCAGCCGACTCCGCACTGACCGTGCTCAGTCGAAGTGACCTAGTAGAACTTGCTGGTCGCAGTCGTGCAAGGAAAGCGATTCTGGCCATCTCGCACGACTTGGGCGCTCACTTTAACGCGCTCAACTTCATGCGAATTGTGCTCGAAACCACGGCCGCTGTTTTGGTAACACTAGTGTTCGCCACAGTTTTCGAGCAGTGGTGGTTTGCCCTGCTCTTTAGCGCGCTCATCATGACGGGGGCGTCATTCGTTCTCGTCGGCTCCAGCCCTCGAAGCGTCGGGCGGGCGCACTCTCGCCAAGTAGTTCAGATAGCCGCCCCCGTCGTGCGCGGCATCCGCGTGATCTTGGGGCCGATCGCGGACGCGCTCGTCGCTATCGGCAATCGTGTGACGCCTGGCCGACCGCGCAGCGCAACATTCTCGAGCGAAGAACAACTGCTGAGCATGGTGGATGAAGCCACCGAACATGCCGTGTTGGATCAAGACGATCGGGACCTCATCCACTCAATATTTGAGTTCAACAGCACTGTGGTGCGCGAGGTAATGATTCCGCGCACCGACATGGTGACGGTTGACGCCGACGTCACGGCCAGTGCGGCGATGGGACTGTTCCTGAGTCGCGGAGTTTCACGAGTGCCCGTCATCGGCGAAGACATCGACCAGGTCATGGGCGTGCTGTACCTTCGCGACGTGGCGCGGGTGGTTTATGAGCAGCCAGTAGAGGCTGACAAGCTCACGACTCAAGAGCTGGCTCGACCCGCACTGTTCGTGCCTGAATCGCAGCGCGCCGACAGCCTGTTGCGACAGATGCAGCTCGAATCAAACCATCTCGCGATGGTCGTCGATGAGTATGGCGGCATCGCAGGACTAGTCTCATTGGAAGACCTCATCGAAGAACTCGTCGGAGATATTTCTGACGAGTACGACCGCGAGGTGGCTGAGTTCGAGGAACTCGCTGATGGCACGTTCCGGGTGAGCGCGCGATTGCCGATCGATGAACTGGGTGACCTGTTCGGACTCGAACTTGATGATGACGAGGTCGACTCTGTCGGCGGCCTAATCATGAAAACTTTGGGCCGGCTGCCCGAGAGCGGTGCGATAGCGCACTACTCCGGGCTTGTGCTCACGGCCGAGCGCACCGAGGGGCGGCGCAAACGCATCAGCACAGTGCTCGTTGCTAAAGACCCCTCCATCGACAATCAGCACGACTCAATCTCGAATGAACGAGAGAACGGTGAATCATAGTGACCGACGCCAGTGAGTTCAGAGCAGGATTCGTGACCTTTGTTGGTCGACCCAACGTCGGAAAGTCGACGCTCACCAACGCGCTTGTCGGTGAAAAGGTGGCCATAACCTCGTCGAAACCACAAACTACTCGTCGCGCCATTCGCGGCGTTGTGCATCGCAACGATGGCCAATTGGTCATCGTTGACACCCCAGGTATGCACCGTCCGCGCACCCTCCTCGGCGAGCGACTCAACTCGATCGTGCAAGATACTCTCGGCGAAGTCGACGTAATAGGGCTCTGCATCCCCGCGAACGAAAAAATTGGTCCTGGCGACCGCTACATCAATGAGCAGCTCGACTCGTTCCCGCGCGCGAAGAAGGTGGCGATCGTCACCAAGATCGACGCCTCATCGCGGCCCGGTGTCGCAGAGCAGCTTCGTGCCGTGAGTGAATTGCGGGACTGGGATGAAATCATTCCGATCTCGTCGTTCGACAGCATCCAGCTCGACATCCTCTCGACCGAGCTCGTCAAGTTGATGCCCATCTCGCACGCTCTCTACCCGGATGACGCCGTCACCGACGAGTCAACCGAATCGCGTGTTGCGGAGCTGATTCGCGAAGCTGCGCTCGAAGGCGTTATGGACGAACTACCGCACTCGATCGCGGTCACTATTGACGACATGATCGAACGCGAGGACAAAGATCTGCTCGAAGTTTTCGCCAACATTTTCGTGGAGCGAGACAGCCAAAAGGGCATCATCATCGGCAAGGGTGGCGAGCGCTTGCAGGATGTTGGTGCGCGAGCACGAGTTGAGATCGAGAAGCTCGTGGGCAAGCAGATCTTCTTATCGCTGCGAGTAAAGGTTGCCAAGGAATGGCAGCGTGATTCGAAGCAACTCGGCCGTTTGGGCTTCTAACCCTACAACTGATGGCGGTGGGTGGTTCGGTAGGGTCGGACCTAGCAGACAATATTTCGCTGCCGGAGAAGGCAGCAGCTCCAGCGGTACGCTAGTCAAATGAGCGGGACAAACTCCAGCAGCTGGTGCACGATCAGCTCACGGGTAGCGACCTCGTGGCCGACCTCCCTGAGGAGCGCCGACTGGCCGCCTCGCAGGAGGAGTCTGAGTGAATGTGTTTGACGCATCGGCGTGGACTGCAGATACACAGTGGCGAGGTTAGCCCGGTGTCACGATTCTCTGCTAGAAATCAATGATGGCTATCAATGCAGGGGACCGGTCGTTCAGTGTGTTCCGGCACCTGAACGCTGACAATGCTGCCCTCTACCGGAGGGTGCTCGGTGGCTTCGTTGCCGCGAAAGAACGCTTCCAGGTGCACCTGCGCCCCGACGACGTCCTCGAGGCGATGCGTGCGCGCGATGACGGCGAGCAGGCATCCGTGGATATGGTGACGGATGCCCTCGACCAACTCGTGACGTGGGGAAACCTACTGGCGTCGCCCGACACCGGGCGTGTCGTACAGGTGGCCGACTTCTACCGCAAACGCCACCTGTTCCAGTTGAGCCGCGAAGGGGAGGCCGTTGAGCGGGCACTCCGCACTTTTGACGACAGCCTTGGCCGCCGCGGCGCATTGCAGGCGGTTGCACTCGACGACATCGCCGCAACACTGCAGCAGGTCGGGGAACTTGTGGGCGGCGACAGTGCGGGATCGAACCGCGAAGATCTTGATCTCAGCAAACTGCAGGCCAGTCTTACTGCACTCGCCCAACGCTTCACGGAGCTCGCCGACAACGCCAGCGTCTTCATGGGTTCGTTGCAGCGCACAATAGATCTCACCGACACCGATGAGGAGGTTTTCCTTGCCTACAAGTCGCGCCTCGTTGACTACCTGGAGAGCTTCATTCGCGACCTCGCAGTACGGGGACCGCAAATCGCGACGCTCGTGACGGTGCTCGACCCGGCCCGACTGGATGCGGTGCTCAGATCGCTTGCCGAGCGGGACGCGGCATCCGCAGCCCCTGACCCCAACGACCCTGGGGCGCTCAGGGAACAGGAGCGCGTGTACGAGTTGTGGACCGCGCGCTGGGCCGGTCTGCGCGGCTGGTTCCTCACCGCCAACGGACGCGATAGCCAAGCGAAACTGCTTCGCATGTCTGCGCTGGCGGCCGTTCCCGCGTTGCTCGACGCCGTACGCGCGGTGAATGCGAGGCGGTCGGGACGAAGCGACCGGGCCACCGACTTCCTGACGCTAGCTCGCTGGTTTCAGGAAGCATCCGATGACAACGACCGGCATCGCCTTGCGCGTGCCACCTTCGGACTCTACCCAGCACGTCACCTCACCGCCGACTCAGAGACGTGGCAGCGCTGGAATGATGACCCGTCACTCATCGGAGCACCCTGGTCTGACGCTGTGCCGCTGGCGATCTCGCCGCAGCTGCGCCGCACCGGATCCTACGAACGTTCTGGTCGACCTAACCAGGTCATCGACCGCTCAGCCGAACGGGCGATGCTGGCGCTCAGGATGCGGCAGCAGGCGGAGCAGATTGCGGCTGCGAGACGCCGACTCGCGACGGAGGGGGAGGTGGAGTTGCGCGCCCTAACAGGGCTCGACTCGACCGCCTTCGGCCTCTTCCTCACGCTTCTCGGTGACGCCCTCGTCGCTAAGCGCCCTGGCGAGCAGCAGGTACGCACCGCATCCAGCGACGGGACAATGTGCATCGAGTTAAGCACCCTCGACGACGGCGAGCCGGTCGGACTCACCACAGCGCGCGGAACGTTGTGGGGGCCGAACCATCTCGTGAGCATCACCGATCTCTCAATCGCGGTGGAAAGTGCGCCCGCGATCGCCCAGCAGCAGAACGCAGAGGCCCCGTGAGCGCGACCGGAATTGACGACACCCAGCGGGCGGCCCGACTGTTGCTCAAGCATCCGCTGATTAGGGCCAGCGACGAGGAGCGGTACCGTCTCGTGCGGCGCGCCGCCGCGCCACTGCACGACTGGTTCGACACCAATACCGGCTGGTCGGTGTACGTCGACAGCGCCGTGGTTCGCCTGTACCGCGAGCCAGCCACCCTCACCGTGGCGACACACCCGTTTGCCGTGAACGGTGTCGCGTTCTCGCGCCGCCGCTACGTTCTGCTCATGCTCTGTCTCGCGGTACTCGAACGCGCAGACGCGCAGATTGCGCTCGGCCGGATGGCAGAACTGGTCGTGGTGCAGGCACAGGACCCCGAGCTTGCCGCCGCCGGGTTCGCCTTCACGCTCGACGGTTATGACGAACGCCGCGACCTGGTAGCCGCCGTTCACCTGCTATTGCGGTGGGGCGTGCTGGCTCGGGTCGCCGGTGACGAGCAGGAGTACGTGCGCCACGGCGGCGATGCGCTCTATGACGTCTCCCGCCGGGTGCTCGCAACGCTGCTGGTCACCCGCCGCTCACCGTCCATGGTGGCCGGAGCTGACCTCGAAACTCGGATGCACGGCATGCGCGACCGCGGCATCCCACCCACCGACGAACTGCGCAACCTGCGCCTGCGCCAGACACTCACCCGCCGCCTGCTCGACGAACCGGTGCTGTATTTCGATGAACTGGGCGACGACGAGGCAGCCTATCTGCGTAGCCAACGCAGTCTGATCACACGCCGCGTTACCGAGCTCACCGGGTTGGTGCCCGAGATTAGACGTGAAGGTATCGCCATGGTCGACCTTGAGGACGACCTGACCGACCTTCGGATGCCCGAGAAAGGCACCGACGGACACGTCACACTTCTGGTGGCCGAACGGCTTGCCACGAGCGGTGACACCACCGTAGACACGTTGCGGACTTTCGTGCGCGAGATCACCCCCCAGTTCTCAGGTTTTTGGCGCGGCGACGCGCAGCAACCGGGAGCCGAGACAGGACTCGTCGACACCGCGCTCAGCAGGCTCGCCGCCCTTGAACTCATCGTGCGCGACGGAGAGGCAGTGCGCGTGCGCCCCGCCCTCGCCCGCTTTAGCGTCGCCGACCCCATCATCACCGGAGGAACCCGAGCATGACCGACACCGTTACCAGCCCGAGTGATGCCGATGTGACCGGTGCTTCGGTGACCGATGCCGGGGTCACTAACGCTTCCGCAGGCGAGCTCGCGACGGATTCCGCAGCATCCGCCCTGCCGCTTCCTACCACCTTGCGCTGGCAGCCGCTACGGCTCGGACTGGTCGACCTCTTCTACTATGAGAACGAAGTGTTCCCCTTCGTCGACGGACGGCTGCTGCTTCGCGGCAACAACGGTGCAGGCAAGTCGAAAGTTCTCGCCCTCACCCTGCCGTTCCTGTTCGACGGCGACCTCTCTCCGCAGCGTATCGAACCTGATGGCGACCGGCAGAAGCGCATGGAATGGAATCTGCTGCTCGGCGATGAGCACCCCAACACTGAGCGCATCGGCTACAGCTGGCTCGAGTTCGGTCGAGTTGACGAGGCTGGTGTTGCGCACTACACGTCCATCGGGGCCGGGCTCAAAGCCGCCCGCGGTCGCGGCATCACCAAGCACTGGTTCTTCGTCACGAGTGAGCGTGTCGGCGGCGACCTCGCCCTGACCGATGCCACACGGGTGGCGCTCAGCCAGGGCCGCCTATCTGAGACACTCGGCGAGAAGGGTCAGGTATACACGACCAAGGGGGAGTACCGGCGGGCGGTTGATGAGAAACTTTTTGGTCTGGGGGAACGCCGCTACTCCGAACTGGTCGAGTTACTGCTTCACCTTCGCGCCCCGCAGTTGTCAAAACGACCGAGCGAGTCCGCGCTCGACGAGGCGCTGTCGCGGTCGCTCACTCCGGTGGCCGACGATGTGCTGAAGTCGGTAGCCGACGGGTTGCGCTCACTGGATGAGGAGCGCGACGAACTCTCCCAGCTCACCGATGCCGAGCGTTCGGTGCGAGCGTTCCTGGGACATTACCGCGCCTACGCGCGCGTGTTGTTGCGACGCCAAGCAGAAGCACCACGCCACGAGCAGGCCGACCATGACAAGCACGGCCGCGAGATCATCGCCGTGACGGCTGATCGCGAGTTGTCAGAGTCGGTCATGGTGGATGCAGTTGCCCGCCTTAGCCTGCTTCGCACTGAACAGACGGAGCGTACGGCAGAGCGTGAGGCGCTGCGCGACAGCGAGCATGTGCAGAGCGAACGTCAGATTGCGTTGGCTGACGAGTCTGCCGATCGTGCAGACGAACACCACGCTGCCTCCGAGTCGAGAGCGACGTCATCGGTTCTCGCTGAACGGCGAGCAGTGGAGGAAGCCGACGCAGCATCCCAACGCGCCGAGAAGCGCCTGGATGTGGCGAAGGCCGCGCTCGCCACAGCGGAGCAGAGCGCCACAGCGGCGGGCATTCAGACGGCGCACGTCGCCGTGCTCACAGGACCGACCGCCACGGTGCAGACCGTCACAGACGACCCGACCGATGCACTCGCAGCCGACCAGGCGGCGGCGACGACGGCCGTCCGGCGGGCACGCGAGGCGATCACGCGCATCCGGTCCCTGCGGCAGGCGCTGGCAGAAGCGGAGCGGGCATTCGCCACGGCTACAAAGGTTGAGGCTGATGCCGACTCCCGGCAGTCAGAGGCTGTTGTGCGCTCCGATGCCGCCGTCGCCGATGTCGATCGCGAGGTTGTCGAACACATCGGTCGGGTCGAGCGTGCGCTTGCCATGCTCACAGAACTGCGTGTCGTCGACGACGATTTCGAGGCTTTCGTTCAGTGGGTGCGGATGCGTGAGGATGACAACCCGGCGGTCATCGCACTGCAGGCCGATGCCGCCGAGAAGCGTGGCGGGCTGGGCGCCCAGAAGGCGGCCGCGGATGCCCGGCTCCGCGAGCTCGAGGAACTCGCAACCACCCTCAGCGCCGAGATCGCAGCAATTCAGAGTGGGGTCACGTTGGAGCCGGATGCCCTGCCCACGAGGGCGGTCGCTTTCCCGGATGCGGTGCCATTCTGGCGCGCGGTGACCTTTGTCGACACCGTCACCGACGTTGATCGGGCTGGGTTGGAAGCCGCGCTCGAAGCCAGTGGACTCCTTACGGCGGTTTTTCGAGACGGGGAATCACCCGGCGACGGCACACTGCATGACCCAGCCAACGGTGAGGTCTTGCTACGTGCGGTTGCGCCAGTCGCCGGACCAAGCTTGCTCGATGTGCTGCAGGTGGAACTGCCGTCCGACACGTCCGTCGACGAAGCCGCCGTCGACGCCGTGCTGGCGAGCATTGCGCTCCCTAACGACGATGACGATGATACTGCCGATGTGTCGGTCAGTGTACGCGGGCACTTCCGGCTCGGTCCCGCCCGCGGCCGCTGGTCAACGGTAGCCGCCCGGTACATCGGCGAGACCGCACGCGCCGCAGCCCGGGAACGGCGCCTCGTCGCCGCGCGGGCCGAGCACGAAATAGCCGAGGTCGCCGCGAGCAGCGTGCGCGAAGAACTGCACCTGCTCGAGCAGCGCCTACGCACCATCGACCGGGAGGTGCTCGCGCTTCCGTCAGCGCGGGACCTGGATGCTGCCGAAAGCGCCGCCGCCGTCGCGCGGGAACTCGCCGCCAGAGCGGCCGAAGAGTATGAGGTGTCCCGAACGGCGGTGGCGACGGCCACTCTCGCCCGTGACGAGGCCATCGTCGAACTCGAAACTGACGCCACCCTGCTCGGTCTTCCGGTGGAATCGACGGCCATCGACGCGCTGGATGGTGCTCTCGATGACTACGACCGTGCGGCGCACGGGTTTTGGCACGCGGTCGAGCGTCTTTTCGACGCTCGTGCGGCCAGCGAGGCGACTGCCGCACGACTTGCGGAAGCCAAGGCGCAGAGCGTAGAGCGATCCGATCAGCTTGCCGAAGCGCTCGAGCAGACGCAGAGCCTGCGTGCTTATGCAGATGCGTTGCGTGCCCAGCTCGGCGCTGGGGTTGCCGAGTATCGTGCCCGGGTTTCCGCAGTGGAGGCCGTGCTCAAGAGGGTCAATGGCGACATCCGCTCTACCGATAAACAGCGGGAGGCCGCCGCGATCGACGGTGCGCGTCTTGGCGAACGGCTGACCGGGTTGCGGACCCAGCAGCAGCACGCTGCCGAGGCTCGACGCGACGCCGTTGAACAACTGCGCCGCACGACCGAACTCGGCATTGCCGCGGTTGCCGTCCCGAACCTTGAGTTTCCGGGTATGGGGGACGAGTGGACGGCAACGCGCGGTGTTCACATCGCCCGTGCGATCGACGCCGAACTTTCTGATGTTGACGCATCCGAAACCCGCTACGAGCGACTCACCTCAGAAGTGCACACGCAAATCAACGAACTGCAGCGATCTCTCGGTCGGCACGACTACGAAGTGGCGGCCATCACGGCCGACGCGGGGGTGAGGGTGTTCGTGACGATCAAGGGGCGAGAAACCACCCTGCCAGAACTGGAGCAGAACCTGACTCTCCAGATTGACCAGCATGAGCGGATGCTGTCGGCACGGGAACGCGAAATCATCCACAATCACCTGGTCACCGAGGTGGGCGCGCAACTGTCCGAGTTGATCGGCGACGCAGACCAACAGATCGCGGAGATCAATGAGGAGTTGCGACGTCGACCCACAACGACAGGCATGATGCTCCGCGTGCTGTGGCGGGCGCGCGCTGACGGACCCGCGGGACTTGCCGACGCCCGACGACTGCTCGGCACAGCGTCAGAGGTCTGGAGTGACGAGGACCGGGTGCAGCTTGGCGCGTTCCTGCAGGCTCGCATCGCTGAAGTGCGGGACGCCGACGAGACCGGCAATTGGTATGACCACCTTGGCGAGGCACTCGACTACCGGCGCTGGCATCGCTTCAGCGTCGAGCGCAAGCAAGGCGGCACCTGGAAGTCGGCCACCGGCCCGGCGTCCGGCGGTGAGCGGGTGCTGGCCGCCAGCATTCCGCTGTTCGCCGCGGCCTCGTCGCACTACCGCACCGCAGCAAACCCGCATGCACCGCGAATCATCATGCTCGACGAAGCATTCGCCGGCGTCGACGACAACTCTCGCGCGAACTGCCTGGGGCTGTTGGCCCATTTCGACCTCGACGTCGTGATGACCAGTGAACGCGAGTGGGGTTGCTATGCGGAGGTGCCCGGGCTGTCGATCGCCCAGCTCAGCCGCTTCGACGACACCCCCGCCGTGTATGTGCAATTGTGGCGCTGGGATGGCACGCACCGCACGCTGGTCGGCGACGACGCATCCGCCTCTGCGTCCGGGGAGCTCTGGTGACCGACGATCGTGAACGTCTCGCACGCCTGCTGGAGACCGCAGACACCTCCTGGCTGCTGCAGCGAATGCGCACGCGACTCGAACAGCACGGCGAGCTGAGCGGCATCATCGTCAAACCCCAGGCAACGCAGGGCGAGCGCACGAGTGCCGCTCGTCTGGTGGGCCGCTCGGCTGCTCGGGCTGGGCAGTCGGCCTCTGTCTCGCTGGACGACCTCGACGCGCTGCTGCGGCGCGGCGCCTGGCCGGATGGGCTCGAGTCGGCGGTCGTAGCACTCACTGGTCCGTATGTGCATCCCCAGCAGCGGCGGGAAGCTCGCGAAGGATGGCAGGCTGTCGCCGAGAGTATCCGTCAACTGGCTGACAGGCACTCGCAATTGGCGCAGTGGGCAGAGTCGGTGGTGCGCAGCGGAGCTCTCAAGCGCGCCGCCGATACGCCGACGGCGGCGCAGCGCATCGCCGACCAACTCGCAATGCTCGTCGACGCGCTCCCGGCCGAGGCTGAGGTCATCGGGGTGCTCGCGGCGCGGTTGTACGGCGATGCCCATGCGCTTGATGCGCGTACCCCGCTCGGGAAACTCGGTGCGGGACTCGCTGCCGCCTTCGGCGGTGCGGCACCAAGCACCGGTGCGCACGCGCGGCGCGAAGGCTGGGGCTCCGTCGGCGTCATCGTGGACGAACTGTCGTCATGGGTGCTCGCTCTGGGGCTCCCCGGCGGCCCTGTATCGCCGACCGCCCGGGCCCTCGCCACCCTAGCCGAGGCCGGACAGCCGACCATCCTTACCTACCGGCAACTGGCGACGGATGCTGTCGGCCAGGTTCCCGCAGTCGTCTACGTCTGTGAGAACCCGGCCGTCGTCTCTGCGGCGGCCGACCAGCACTCCCCGGACGGCCCTGGGCTGGTGTGTCTCAACGGACAGCCGGGCGCTGCAGCGTTTCGACTGCTCTCCCAACTGGTTGATGGTGGGGCAGAGCTGCGTTACCACGGTGATTTCGATGCGGGAGGAATGGTGATCGCGCGGACGCTCGCTCGCCGTGTGCCCTGGCAACCCTGGTGTTTCTCCGCGCCCGACTACCTTGAGGCGGTCTCCCAGTTGCACGACCTCGCACCATTTTCTGGCGCGATTGGCGAGACAGTGTGGAGCCCACCGCTCGCCGCGGAACTAGACCGGCACCGTCTGCGGGTCGAAGAGGAATCAGTGTTGCAGCGGTTACTGAGCGACCTCCGGTGAGATTTTTCCGCTTTCCCCAGATATGTTTCACGGTGGCCAGTAGATAGCGCCCGTGCACAGGGAAGTGGGGTGTCGGATGTCGGGGCCGGGCTCGTGATCGCAAAATGATCACGTTTCAGGGAGGGGCAACGCAGCGCGCCAGCTGCAAGTGCTACTCTGAATTTGTGTTGTTCGGTCTGCTCCTCCTTAGCTGCCGCGACGAGTCCTAATTCAGGCCTCACTCGTCGCGGAGTTTGTCATTGGCTGACCAGATCCGTCGCGAGTGGCCCACAAGGCCTTGAGAACAGCAGGAGCACAAAATGAAGAACAATCAGTCCGCATCTTCGATGCCGATCCACAAGTACCGTCCGTTTCACGAGATCATTTCTGTTGATCTGCCGGACCGCACGTGGCCGTCGAAGCGAATCACTCAGGCACCGCGTTGGTGTGCCGTCGATCTTCGTGACGGCAATCAGGCGCTGATCGACCCGATGAGCCCCGAACGCAAGCGGATCATGTTCGATCTGCTCGTCAAGATGGGCTACAAAGAGATCGAGGTTGGCTTCCCCTCGGCAAGCCAGACCGACTTCGACTTCGTTCGGTCACTCATCGAGACCAATGCGATTCCGGATGACGTCACCATTCAGGTGCTCACCCAGGCTCGCGAAGAGTTGATCATCCGTACCTACGAGTCAATCAAGGGTGCCAAGCAAGCGATCGTGCATCTCTACAACTCCACGAGCGTGCTTCAGCGTGATGTTGTGTTCCGCAAGGACAAGCAGGGCATCATCGACATCGCGCTTAACGGTGCCCGAATTTGTAAGGCCTCCGAGGCAATGGTGCCCGAGACCGACGTGTACTACGAATACTCGCCAGAAAGCTACACGGGCACCGAGCTTGAGTTCGCTGTCGACATCTGCAACCAGGTGCTCGAAGTGTTCCAGCCCACTCCCGAGCGCAAGGTCATCCTGAACCTGCCAGCCACGGTCGAGATGGCGACCCCGAACGTTTATGCCGACTCTATTGAGTGGATGTCGCGCAACGTCAACCACCGCGAGAACGTTCTGATCTCGCTTCACCCGCACAACGACCGCGGAACGGCTATTGCTGCGGCTGAGCTCGGCTACATGGCCGGCGCTGACCGTATCGAAGGCTGCTTGTTTGGCAATGGCGAGCGCACCGGAAACGTTGACCTCGTCGCGTTGGGCCTCAACCTGTTCACGCAGGGTGTTGACCCGGAGATCGACTTCAGCGATTTGGACGAGATCCGCCGCACGGCTGAGCACTGCAACCAGTTGAAGGTGCATGAGCGCAGCCCGTGGGCTGGCGACCTCGTTTACACCGCTTTCAGCGGTTCGCATCAAGACGCCATCAAGAAAGGTTTCGAGTCGATGGCAGAGCGGGCCGAAGTCGAAGGCAAAGACGTCAACGATCTCGTGTGGGCAGTTCCCTACCTGCCGATCGACCCGAAAGATGTGGGCCGTGGCTACGAAGCTGTTGTTCGCGTGAATTCTCAGTCAGGCAAGGGCGGCGTCGCCTACTTGTTGAAGGCCGACCACAGCCTCGATCTTCCGCGTAAGCTGCAGATCGAGTTCAGCGGGGTCGTGCAGTCGAAGACCGACTCCGAGGGTGGCGAGGTTTCGAGCGAGCAGATCTGGACCTCATTCCAGGATGAGTATCTGCCTGCATCCGCAGATCAGGCCGACCAAAAGTGGGGTCGCTACGAACTGCTGGCGACACGCACAACAAGCGCAAACGATGGCGAAGTCAGCCTTGAGGCGCGACTGCGCGTCGACGACGCCGAGGTCGACGCCACCCACGTTGGCAACGGCCCGATTGATGCATTCTTGGGCATGCTGTCCGCACAGGGCCAAGGCATTGAAGTGAAGCTCTACGATTACGTCGAGCACACCATGAGCGCGGGCAGTAATGCGCAGGCTGCTGCCTACGTTGAGCTTGACATCAACGGTCAACGCCTGTGGGGCGTCGGAATCGACGGCGACATTTCGCGGGCATCGCTCAAGGCGATTGTCTCGGCAGTCAACCGCTGGGTGCGGGCAACGCGCACCGCTCCCGAACCAGAACTGGTTGCAAGCTAGCTCAAGTTGTGACAGCACTAGAGCCCCGCAGCCGCGTGCCGTGGGGCGTTAATGCGTTAGTGCGTTAGTGCGTTAGTGCGTTGGTGCGTGAGTGCGTGAGCCGTCACTGGAACGAACACGGCGAACAGACCCTGTACGATTGCGATTCACACCACGATCGTGTTCAGGGACGACGGAATTTGGGCATGCCGCTGATCGTGCGCTGTTCAGGCAGCGTCCAATTGAAGAGAACCGCCAAGACGCGCACGCCGACCGTGAGCCCGACACAGATCGTGGCTGCGAGAAACACTGGAACGTCGAAACTTCGCATGATGACGAGGCTTGTTGCACCGGCGGTGGCGGCAACGGCATAGAGCGAACCGACGTGCATGAGAGCGATCGGCATCGATAGCAGCACATCGCGCAAAATTGATCCGCCAATCGCGGAGATCACCCCGACGAAGATTGCGGGAACCTCGGGGAGCCCCAGCGACAGTGCTTTTGTGGTTCCGATTGCCCCAAACAGGCCAATCGTGAGCGCGTCGAGCACCGTGATCAGCGGGCCCATGCGAGCAATGAGACGTTCGAGCAGCATCCCGAACAGCGCGGCACCCGTTGCCACGATGAGATACCAGTTGGTTGTAAGAACTGCCGGAACCTCAGAAAGCACTATGTCGCGGACCATGCCGCCGCCAAATCCCGTGGCGATGCCGATGATGGCGACCCCGAGAAGATCCAGCCGGCGATCGCGAAACTGGGCCGCAAACATCGCACCCTGCATGGCGCCAACGCCGACGGCCAACAGTCCGGCCCACAGCGGGATCTCGAAAGTCTCATTCACGCACCATTCGTACCATGTGCGACGCTCGACGCTCGGTTATGTTGCGGGCAAGCCTGCGATTGCCGCGCATGGGAGAAGTGACAGGTCGGAAGTCGGGAGCAGCGATAGAAGGCTCGGGTACCTAGATGAGTGAGTCCTAATGGTCGTAGGCGATGAGGGATCGTTTGTGTGATGCTCCGATGAGCCAGTTGTGCCAGATTCCTGTGGCGAGGGCGAGTAGGCGGG
>NZ_BAAAKW010000002.1:0-44019 GCF_039527955.1 Rhodoglobus aureus
AATCTCGCCACGTCCCTTACCGGGGCGTGGTGAAAAACAACGCGTGGTGGCTGAATCGTGCTGCCGGCATCAACCTGAAACGGCTCCTGAACCTTGGCCTCACCCACCACAACAACGTAAGGAGGCGATAACGTGAAATACAGAGGTCAAAAACGGCCCTCACGACTCGCCGGGCCTCCCAAAAACCCCTAAATCAGCAGCGTCCTAGCAGGCAGCGGCACCTCAACTTCAGGGAGAAGCTGTGATGCGCAAGATTGCTCCGATCGCCACTTTTTTGAGCGTCAGTTTTGGGCTGTCGTGGCTAATCGCGTTGCCGTTGTGGTTTGGCGTCGGAGAGGGCCCCGCGAGCCCAATCTTTCTTGTTTTTGCACTAGCGATGATGTTCACTCCGGCAATCGCTGCTCTCGTTGTGGTGTTCTTTGTCGAGAAACACCCTGATGGCCTATCGCGTCGCCGCGCACTCGGATTGGGTTCGGTTCGACCTGTCGGGCGGTTTTTGCGGTATTTGGCTCTCGCACTTGTCGTGCCGCCAGCGCTCATTCTCGCGGCACTACTCGTGGGCGCGGCCGTCGGCGTCTATCCTGCTGACTTTGTGAACTTCTCTGGCTTTCAGGAGATGGTGGATGCCCAGCTCGCGGCCCTCGGGCAGGCACCACTTCCTGTGCCGATCGTGCTTCTCGTTGCAGCCCAGTTTGTGAATGTGCTGATCGGTTCGATCATCAACACCATCCCGGCGTTGGGCGAAGAACTTGGATGGCGTGGCTGGCTGCTGCCCAAACTTCTGCCGTTGGGCATCGTTCCCGCGATTCTGATTTCGGGTGTGATCTGGGGGCTGTGGCATGCACCCCTCATCCTGTTGGGTTACAACTACGTAGACGCGCCAGGTTGGCTGGCGCTCACCGCAATGGTCGGCATGACGATCGTGATCGGTGCGGTGTTCTCGTGGCTGCGCATCCGCTCGGCGTCAGTGTGGCCGGCAGCTCTCGCGCACGGTGCATTCAACGCCGCGGCGGGGTTCTCGCTTGTCTTTGTTATGGCTGGCGAAACATTCAGCCCACTCGAAGCAACAATTCTTGGTTGGACCGGGTGGCTGGTTCCGCTCGCGCTCGTCATTGTTTTGTTGGCAACGGGCCAGTTTCGCGCCCCAGCGCCGAGAGACTCCGCGTTGCCTGCGGAGTCGGCATCGATCGCTGGCGCGGAGTAGGCTTTCAACCGGACATCCACCACTAGTAGTCCAAACAATCTTTCTTGAAGGAGATCCCCCGTGGCTTTGATTGAAGCAGTTGGCGCCCGCGAAATTCTTGACTCTCGGGGCAACCCGACCGTTGAGGTTGAGGTTTTGCTCGACGACGGCGTGGTTTCGCGCGCCGCAGTTCCTTCGGGAGCATCCACCGGTGCGTTTGAGGCTTACGAGCTTCGCGATGGTGACAATGACCGTTACCTCGGCAAGGGCGTGCAGAAGGCTGTCGACGCAGTAATCGACGACCTCGGCCCCGCAATCGAGGGCCTCGACGCCTCCGACCAGCGTCTCGTTGATGCTGAGCTCATCGCTGTTGATGGTACCGAAAACAAGAAGAACCTGGGCGCCAACGCGATTCTCGGTGTTTCGCTTGCTGTTGCGAAGGCTGCTGCAGACTCCGCAGATCTTCCCCTCTTCCGCTACCTCGGCGGCCCCAACGCTCACGTACTGCCCGTACCGATGATGAACGTCATCAACGGTGGATCGCACGCCGACAGCAACGTCGACATCCAAGAATTCATGATTCTCCCGCACGGCGCAGATACCTTCAGCGAGGGCCTCCGTTGGGGCGTTGAGACGTACCACGTGCTCAAGGGACTCCTCAAGAGCAAGGGCCTCAGCACTGGCCTTGGCGACGAGGGTGGATTCGCCCCCGACCTCTCCAGCAACCGCGCAGCACTCGATCTGCTCATGGAAGCAATCGAGAAGGCCGGCTTCACGCCGGGCAAGGACATCGCTGTTGGCCTCGACGTTGCCGCAACCGAGTTCTATAAAGATGGTTCATACACCTTCGAGGGCACCTCGAAGTCGGCAGGTGAAATGAGCGCGTACTACGCCGAGCTCGTTTCGGCCTACCCGCTCGTCTCGATCGAAGACCCTCTTGACGAAGACGACTGGGAGGGCTGGGCTCAGCTCACCACTGAGATCGGTGCCAAGACTCAAATCGTCGGAGATGACCTCTTCGTCACGAACCCGAAGCGCCTC
Organism: Rhodoglobus aureus; assembly: GCF_039527955.1. Lineage (NCBI taxonomy): Bacteria > Bacillati > Actinomycetota > Actinomycetes > Micrococcales > Microbacteriaceae > Rhodoglobus > Rhodoglobus aureus. The sequence goes on from NZ_BAAAKW010000002.1 coordinate 2,225, forward strand.
GCCAAGGGAATCGACGCCGGAACCGCAAACTCGATCCTCGTGAAGGTAAACCAGATTGGTTCACTCACCGAGACCCTCGACGCAGTTTCTCTCGCGCAGCGCAGCGGCTACACGGCAGTCATGTCGCACCGTTCAGGTGAGACCGAAGACACCACGATCGCTGACCTCGCAGTTGCACTAAACACCGGCCAGATCAAGACCGGTGCGCCGGCTCGCTCCGAGCGCGTAGCTAAGTACAACCAGCTGCTGCGCATCGAAGAAGAGCTCGGGGATGCCGCAGTTTACGCTGGCCGTTCCGCGTTCCCGCGGTTCGTCGGCTAGCGCCCATCAGCGTCGTCTAGCATCGAACGCATGGCTAGGCGAGTACGAGCAAAAAAGGTAGCGGTATCGCTGCCCGAGGAGAGCGCGCCCGAACACTGGTTGCGCACGATCCGCTTCTCGGGCTTCACCGTGCTCATGCTTGGTTTGCTCATACTCGCCGTCATCGTTCTTGCCCCCAATCTGCGCATTCTGATCGAACAACAGCAGACCATCGCCCAGTTGCAGACAGAAGTAGATGAGGCTCAAGAGTCTGTCGACGACCTCAACGAGAATGCTGCCCGCTGGAACGATCGCGCCTACATTGAGTCGCAGGCTCGCGACCGGCTCTACTACGTGTATCCGGGCGAAGTGAGCTACTTGGTGACCGGTGAAGCTGCCGACGTAACCACCAACGACGGGGTGCCAGTGAGCACGAGCATCCAGACCACCAAAATTGATTGGGTGCAGACCTTGGTGTCGTCCATCTACACTGCTGGTCTCACAGAAGACGCGCCTGACAAGCTGACCGCCCCCGTGATTGAAGGACCAACGCAATGACCACCCCACCGTTTGACACTGTCAGCGATGAAGATGTGCGCATTGTGTCGCTTCAACTTGGTCGACCAGCTCGCGACGTAATCGGCATTGCGGCACGCTGCGTTTGTGGTGCGCCAACCGTCGTCTCGACCAAACCGCGGTTGAGCGATGGAACGCCGTTTCCCACCATCTATTACCTCTGCCACCCGGCTGCTACGGCATCCGTGTCGACGCTAGAGGCCGAAGGGCACATGCCTGAACTGGCAGCAATGCTTGAGGGTGACATCGCCGAGCAGTATCAGGCAGCGCATGACGCCTACATTGCTGATCGGGATGGCATTGAAGTTGTCGCTGAGCTTGCTGGCGTTTCTGCTGGCGGCATGCCCACTCGCGTCAAGTGCTTGCACGCGCTCGTTGGCCACACGCTCGCTGCGGGCCCCGGAGTGAATCCCATTGGCGATATTGCGCTTGAGCGCGCCTCGTGGAGCCCTACCGTGTGCCAGTGTCCCGACTACTCGGATGCTGCGGCTGACGATGCTGGTGCTGGTGACGTTCCTGCGGCTGATGCTGCGGCCATTGACGAGTTTGCGAACCCCACAAAGGAGTCCGGCAAGTGAAGCGTTGGGCGGCTGGCGCTGTACTAATGGCGAGTTTGGCCTCGCTGTTGGTGGCGACGCCTGCCCACGCGGATGCGGTTCGCGATCAGGAGTATTGGCTCCAGGAGTACGGCATTGAGGCCGCCTGGCAGACCACGAAGGGTGCCGGTGTCACGATTGCGGTGATCGACACCGGTGTTGATGGGAGTGTCAAAGAACTCGTCGGCGCAGTGACGGGTGGAACAGATTTCTCAGGCAAAGGCTCGCCTGACGGGCAGACTCCGGTCGGCGACGACAATCCAGCGCACGGCACTCTTGTTGCCTCGTTGGCTGCAGGTCGCGGCACGGGCACGGGCGCTGGCGTGATTGGTGCTGCACCCGAGGCCAACATTTTGGCGATCTCGATCGGCTTCACTGGTGGTCCGATTAGTTCGGACGACCAGATTGCGCAGGCGGTTCGTTATGCCGTCGATCAGGGGGCGGATGTCATCAACCTGTCTCTCACTCGCGAAACCTTGGATTGGCCACTCAGCTGGGACAGCGCGTTCCTCTACGCCATGGACAACGATGTCGTTGTTGTTGCGGCTGCCGGCAACCGTGGCAGCGGAACCACCTCGGTGGGGGCACCGGCGACGATGCCGGGTGTCTTGACCGTTGCCGGTGTTGACGTGAACGGGGTGGCGAGTTTCAACGCCTCCACTCAAGGCATCACGATCGGTGTTTCGGCGCCGAGCGAAGACCTTGTGGGCGTTGCCCCTGGCGGTTCGCACGTGCTCTGGAATGGAACAAGTGGGGCAACCCCGATTGTGGCGGGAATTGTTGCGCTGGTGCGTGCCGCACATCCCGAACTTGATGCCGATAACGTCATCAACCGAATTGTGAAAACCGCACACGACACTGGTGCTCCGGGCACGGATGCGATTTACGGTTTCGGGCTGATCGATGCCGAAGATGCCGTGAACGCGTACGTGCCACAGGTGGAGGAGAACCCGATGGGCAGCCTCGCCGAGTGGATCACAATCTACCGTCGTGCCGAGTCGACTCCGGCGCCGCTTCCGAGCTCTAGCTCTACGCCCGCCCCGGCACCGGTAGTTGATGGTGTTCCGGATGCCGCGGGCCCCGTCAGTCCGCTCGGAACCCTGCTCCCAACAGTGAGCATGCTTCGCAATGTGGGTGTACCACTTGCTGTTTATGGTATTTTTCTAACTATTTTCGCTGTCTGGGGCCTTGCGGTCTGGCGTCGGTTTAGGAGTACGCGCGAGACAGAGTAGGTTTGGTGGCGAACTTGCCCCTTTTAGGAGACTCTAACTCGTGCCAAAAATCTTGATCGTCGGCGGCGGTTACGCCGGTTTTTACACTGCTCGTAAGCTCGAAAACTTGCTGCGTCGCGGCGAAGCAGAGGTAACTATGGTTGACCCGCTTCCCTACATGACTTACCAGCCCTTCTTGCCTGAGGTTACTGCAGGCACAGTCGAGCCTCGTCACGCGGTCGTTCCCCACCGTCGCCACTTGAAGACCACCAGGGTTGTCACGGCGAAGGTCACCGGAATCAACCACGCAACGAAGACGGCCACGATTCAGCCCGAAGTGGGTGACTCGTGGGAGATCGACTACGACCTCGTTGTCGTCACCGCTGGTGCTGTGTCGCGCACGTTCCCGATTCCGGGCGTCGCTGACGAAGCGATTGGCATGAAGACAATCGAAGAGGCTGTTGAGGTGCGTGACCGCATCCTCACCAACTTTGACAAGGCATCCAACTTGCCTGCTGGTGCTGAGCGCGACCGTCTGCTGACGTTTGTTGTTGTCGGTGGCGGCTTTGCTGGTATCGAGGCTTTTGGCGAAATGCGCAGCCTGGCGTCGTCGCTGCTGCCGCTCTACCCGAACCTCTCGTTCGAAGATACCCACTTCCACCTCATCGAGGCAATGGGTCGCATCATGCCCGAGGTTTCTTTGGAGACCAGCAAGTGGGTTATCAAGAACCTCGCAGACCGTGGCGCACAGATTCACCTCGACACCCAACTGAAGTCCGCTGTGGATGGCATGGTTGAGTTGTCGACCGGCGAAAGCTTTCAATCAGACACCATCGTGTGGACCGCTGGCGTTATGGCCAACCCGGTTGTACGCAGCACCGACCTCCCCATTGAAGAGCGTGGCCGGGTCCGCGTGCAGGCTGACCTCCGTGTCATCAACGACGACGGTGTCGTCGAGGGTGCTTGGGGTGCTGGCGATGTGTGTGCTGTTCCTGACCTCTCCGGTGGTGGCGTTGGCGGTTTCTGCGTTCCGAACGCTCAGCACGCTGTCCGCCAGGCCAAGCTCATGGCCACGAACATTGTGGCGTCGCTTCGTGGCGAAGGCACCAAGGACTACTTCCACAAGAACTTGGGTGCGGTTGCGGGTATCGGCCTGTACCAGGGCGTCTTCCAGTCGGGAAAGATCGCGGTCAAGGGCTTGCCCGCCTGGTTCATGCACCGCGGTTACCACGGCATGGCAATGCCGATGTTCGAGCGTAAAGCTCGCGTCTTCACTACCTGGATCACCAACTTCTTCTGGGGTCGCGACACCGTTTCGATCGAGGCACGCGTAGAACCGCGCCGCGCATTCGAAGAGTTCGCATCCCGCCCCAAGTAAGGTTTGTAGTGCCCCGCGCTGTGCGTGGGGCGTGCCCCGATAGCCCAATGGCAGAGGCAGATGACTTAAAATCATCACAGTCAGGGTTCGAGTCCCTGTCGGGGCACTGTGTTTGATCGCGCCGTCGTGCGCGTTTCCTTGTGCGCGTGCGGCCGTGCTTAGGCGGGCAGAATCTCCGCCAGCAGCTTCTGGATGCGCGCCTTGATGTCATCGCGGATGGGGCGCACGTCGTCGATGCCCTTGCCCCGGGGGTCGACGAGTTCCCAGTCTTCGTAGCGTTTGCCGGGGAAGATCGGGCAGACGTCGCCGCAACCCATCGTGATAACGACGTCCGAGGCCTGCACCTGGTCGGTGGTCATGAGCTGGGGGACTGCCTGCGAGATATCGATGCCCTCTTCGGCCATGGCCAAGATTGCGGTGGGGTTGATTTCGTTGCCGGGCTCGGAGCCGCCCGAGCGCACATCTACGGCACCATTCGAGAGGGCGGTCATGTAGCCGGCGGCCATTTGCGAGCGACCGGCGTTGTGGATGCAAACGAAAAGAACTACAGGCTTTTGGGATGCGACAGTCTCAGTGGTCATGACTAAAGCATAGATGAATATCTATGGGTTGCGCGAGGGGCGATGACGTCGGCCGAGATTAGTTCACTCAGCGTTCATCGACGGCAGCGAGTGCAACAGTTCGCGCACCCGACGATCGATGTTGTCGCGCACAGCACGCACACCATCCATCGACATCTCTGCCGGGTCGGGCAGCTCCCAATCGAGATAGCGACGGCCTGGATATATGGGGCAGGCGTCGCCGCAGCCCATCGTGATCACGACATCCGCACCCCGCACGACCTCGTCGGTCAGCGGCTTGGGGTATTCGCCATCAACTGAAACGCCGATCTCGTCGAGCACCGCCACAATTTTTGGGTTGATGGTTTCGGTCGGTTGCGATCCGGCAGTCAGTACCCGCACGCGGTCTCCGGCGAGAGCACGCAAAATCGCGGAGGCCAACTGCGAGCGACCCGCGTTCTGAACGCACACGAACAGCACGTCGATGGGAGAGAAGGATGCTGTGGCAATCGTCTCCGTCGCGGCATCCGCTCCGGCGAGCGAACCCAACCGATCGGCAGCAAACCGCGAGGTGTGTGATGACAAGTGGCGATCACGCGGAGCACCCTGGCGCAGTAGCTCGTAGCTGCTCGCGACGAACTCGGCGACAGTTTCGCGAGAGAAGATGCCCGTGAAGCGGAGAGCGAGATCATCGGTTATGCGTTCCAGTACCGCGGGGTCGACGGTCGTGGTGGCGGAATCCGCAGGGGATCGCTGAACGAAATCGAACACGTCAGCAAGTCGCGACGGCACGAGTGAGTACCAAACCTGGCGGCCCTCTTGAGAGCTCTGCAGGATCCCGTCGTTGGCCATAATGCGCACGTGATGGCTCACCGTCGGCTGGGTGAGGCCCAGTCGACCAGCGAGGTCGGTGACTCCGCGGCGACCATCCGGGGCATCCATCAGTAGTCGCAAAATCTGCACCCGGGTCGGGTCGGCGATCGCCCGCATGCTTTGCGCGATGCGCTCAGCGACGGCGCGTTCGGAGGCGCGGGATCCAGTCGCTGACATAGCAAGCAGTCTAAGTGCCCCCAGCTAATTCATAGACAGTTATCAATGTTTCGGTATGATCGCCCAATGACGCCGCCCCGCCACCTTGCCCTAACTCGCCGTTTGACCGCAGAATTCGTGGGCAGCGCCGGTCTTGCCGCCGTCGTGATCGGCTCTGGCATTGCAGCCCAACAACTCTCGCCCGGCGACATCGGCCTACAGCTTCTCGAGAACGCCCTCGCCACTGCGTTCGGTCTCGGCGTGCTCATCCTCGTCTTCGTGACCGTCAGCGGCGCCCACTTCAACCCCGTCGTCTCGATCGTTGATTCGCTCAGCGGGCTGCGGTCGTGGCGCGACACCGCCTTCTACATTCCCACTCAGATCTTCGGATGCATCGTCGGCGCCATTCTCGCGAACCTCATGTTTGCGCAGCCCGCCGTTACCTTCAGCACCACAGTGCGCCTCACACCGGGCCACTTTCTCAGCGAGGTTGTCGCAACCGCCGGACTCATCGTCGTGATCTTCGCCCTCGTGCGCACCGGCCGCGCAAACCTCGCGCCTATCGCTGTCGGCACCTACATCGGTGGCGCCTACTTCTTCACGAGCTCGACCAGTTTCGCGAACCCCGCCATCACCATTGGCCGGATGTTCAGCGACACGTTCGCAGGGATCACCCCCACCTCTGCTCCAGGCTTCATTGCCGCACAACTCATCGGCGCAGCGATCGGGTTCGCGCTCGTGCGGTGGCTATTTCCCGAGCGTCGCATCGCATAGTCGCCGCAGCGGGAGTACTCTCAGGGCAAAGCCAGTGTCAGGGTTTCGCCAAGGAGGAAACAACATGGTCGAATTCACAGGTTTAAACGTCGCTATTTTGCTGGGCATAATCGCGTTCTACGTCGTCACAATCTGGGCGATCATTGTCACCGTTCGCGACAGCACCGTTTTGCCACTGATGACAGCGCTCTGGGTTGCAGCCCTCATCCTGTTCCCCGGCTTTGGTCTACTGGCGTGGATTGTCTGGCGCATGCTGCGCAAAAGCAGCGGCCTTCCCGGTTTCACCCGCGCCACCCACCGCAAACATTAGTTGCGCAGCGGCGACCCAACAATCTCAAAACGGTCGCCGCCCATCTCCCCGCTCAGCAGTGGCATGGCTTCCTTGATCGCTGCCCGAACGCTCGCGAGTTGTAGCGAAGCTTGGTGAGCATCGGCCGAAACCCAGAGCTCAGAAACGAACACAGTGTCGGGATGCTCGTCGCTTATGCCAACCTCATAGCTGAGGCATCCGGCCCCATCCAGGTCTGTGCTGCGGCGCGTGAGAATCGCCACAACCTCATCGCGCTGGCCGGGCTTCACACCGAGGGTTCCTACGTTTGCAAAAGTCATGACTCCACTTAAGGGCACCGGTCTCTGCGGGTCAAGCGGCTGGCAACCGCGGGGCTCGTTGTGTTGCGCGTGTGGTTCTGGGAAAGTTGAGCGACCAAGGCGCTTTGCCGCACCCTCACCAGCAGCGCTTTACCGCCAAAACTCTCGCCCACCGCCGTGCACCCGAAGGAACTTTGTGAAGCTGCTCAGCACCCCCGCAACTCCCTGGCACACTCCCGAGCACTACTGGCAGCAACTCTCAGAGGCAACCGCCGCCCTCGACACCCCTTACGGTGTGCTGTCACTCGATGCGCTCTCCCACAACGCCGCCGATCTGGTGAGACGAGCATCCGGTCTCCCCATTCGCGTCGCCAGCAAGTCGATTCGCGTGCGCGAAGTGATGGATGCCGTGCTCGCCCTCGATGACTACCGCGGGGTTCTGGCATACACCCTTACGGAGGCGCTCTGGCTTGCCGAAACCATTGACGATGTGGTGGTCGGCTATCCCTCAGTGGATCGCGCCGCAATCGCCGCGCTCGGAACAAGCCCGGCGCTCGCCGAACGCGTCACCATCATGATCGATACGGTCGAGCACCTCGACTTCGTTGACTCGGTTCTTTCACCCCAACACCGGGAAACGATTCGGGTCTGCATCGATGTGGATGCGTCGTGGCACTCACCACTGCTCGGCCACGTTGGCGCACACCGCTCTCCGGTGCATTCGGCAGCCCAAGCGCGCACGCTCGCGAGCACGGTCGTTGATCGTGACGGCTTCACCCTCGTTGGTGTCATGGCCTACGAAGCGCAGATCGCGGGAGTCGGCAATCGTCCGCCGGGCAAGCCGCTCTACGGGCGCGTGCTCGATGCTGTGCAACGGTCGTCTGCACACGAGCTGCGCGAACGCCGCGGCGAAATCGTGGCCTCCATCCGGGAGGTCGCCGAGCTTGAATTCGTGAACGGTGGAGGCACTGGGTCGCTTGAATCCACCGCCGATGACCCCACCGTCACCGAAGTCGCGGCAGGCAGCGGGCTGTTCGGCCCGCACCTCTTCGACCAGTACAGCCACTTTGCTCCGGCCCCCGCAGCAGCATTCGCGCTCTCCGTCGACCGCAAATTCTTACCCCACATCGCAACGATTCACGGTGGCGGCTGGATCGCATCCGGTGATCCCAGTGCCGACCGGATGCCCCAGCCCACGTGGCCCGCCGGGCTCAAGTATCTTCCGCGCGAGGGCGCAGGAGAAGTGCAGTCACCGCTCACCGGCCCCGCAGCCGAAGCCCTGGAGGTCGGCGACCGCGTCTGGTTCCGCCACACCAAAGCGGGCGAACTCTCTGAGCACCTGAACGAATTCGCGGTGGTCGAAGACGGTCGCATCGGAGAAACGGTGCCGACGTACCGCGGCGAAGGAAAAGCTTTCCTGTGAGCGCACCCGCCCGAGCAACCATCCGCCCGGGCGCCGAGTGGCGCAACTGGGGTCGCTCACAACGCACGCGCCCCGAGTTCGTTTCCCGCCCCACGAGCGCCGATGAGGTCGCGGCGACAGTCAACTTTGCGCGCGATCACGGCCTCACGGTAAAGGCGCTGGGCGCCGGCCACAGCTTCACGTCAATTGCGGCTACGGAGGGCGTTCACCTCGACGTCGGTGCCCTCGATGGTGTGCTCGCGGTCAACGGCACCTTGGTCACGCTCGGTGCCGGTACCAACCTCTACCAACTGCCGGCCTTGCTTGAACCGCTCGGCCTGGCCCTCACCAACATGGGCGACATCGACCGCCAGACCATCGCTGGCGCAATCTCCACCGGAACTCACGGCACCGGCACACGCTTTGGCGGCATCGCCAGCCAAGTGCGGGGCGTCACCCTCGTCACTGCCGCAGGCGACGTGCTGCGCGTCGATGCCGACGAGAACCCAGAACTACTCCCGGCTGCCGCTCTCGGGCTCGGCGCGCTCGGCATCCTCATCGACGTCACCATCGAATGCGTGCCCACCTTCCTGCTGCACGCCGTCGAGCGGCCAGAACCCGCCGAAACCGTGCTGCATGAGTGGTTGCAGCGCAGTGCCGAAACGGACCACTTTGAGTTCTACGTGTGGCCGCACACCACCACGGCACTCACCAAGAGCAACACACGGTTGCCGGGCGATGCGCCGCAGCATCCACTCACCAAGTTTTCGAGCTGGTTCGACGACGAGTTCATGGCCAACGGCGTCTACCGCGCGATCGTCGCCGCGGGCAAAGCTGCACCGGCGGTCATCCCGCCCATTAACCGTCTCGCGGTGAAGCTCTCGGGCAATCGCGATTTCACCGATGTCTCTAGCAGGGTGTTCGTCACCGATCGCACCGTACGCTTTCGCGAGATGGAATACGCCATTCCCATCGAGGCAGTGCCGGATGCCGTACGCGCCATCCAGAAGCTGATCACTGACCGAAGGTGGAAAGTTTCCTTCCCGATCGAGGTGCGTTCGGCAGCCGCGGACTCATTGCTGCTGTCGACCGCGTCGGGGCGGGCCACCGGATATGTCGCTGTGCACCGTTATTGGCGCGAAGACCCCACCGAATATTTCCGAGAAGTTGAGGCGATTATGGTTGCACATGATGGTCGGCCTCACTGGGGAAAGCTGCACAACCGGCATGCCGATTCGCTCGCGGCGACGTATCCGGGTTTCAATGAGTTCTTAGCGATTCGTGATCGGCTCGATCCGGGTCGGGTGTTTGCGAACGACTATTTGCGTCAGGTGTTAGGGCAGTAGCTGCTCGGACGGCAGTGATTTAGGCCGGCAGTAATGAAAGGGCGCGACTATTAAAGCCATTGTGTGTGGAGCAGGAATTGCGGGGCTTACGGTCGCCGGTCAGTTGGCGAGCAAAGGCTGGGAGGTGACCCTCCTCGAGGCCGCGCCTGAACGTCGCACGCAGGGCTACATGATTGATTTCTTTGGCCCCGGCTATGACGCTGCGGAGAAGATTGGCATTCTCGATCGGCTGCGCGAGTTGCACTACCCGATCAGCGAGGCGCGATTCGTGCGGCCCAATGGTCGCAGCCAGTCGGTGGACTACGGCATTGTGGCGGCCAATGAGGGCGGCAAGCTCCTGAGCTTGATGCGTCAAGATCTTGAGCAGACGCTCTTTGAGATTCTTCCCGACAGCGTCGACGTGCGTTTCGGCAGTGCTGTCGTTTCGGTCGAAGATCGCACCGACTACGTCACGGCAGTGTTGGCTGACGGGTCACGTATCTCTGGTGACATCGTGGTGGCGGCTGACGGCATCCATTCGGCAGTGCGACACAACCTGTTCGGCGACTCGGCGGCCTTTGATCGGCAACTCGGTATGCACACGTGCGCATATACCTTCGACTCTCCTCGCCTGCACGGCAAATTGGGAGACGCGTTGGTGTCAACCGACGAGGTGGATCGCATGGTCGGGCTCTATGGCTTGCGAGATGGCAGTGTGGCTCTCTTCGCCGCCCACCGCGTTAGCGATACCGTGCTTCCTGCTGACCCGCGAGAGGCAATCCGTGAAGCGTATGAGGGCATGGGTGACGACATCGCGGAGGCTATTGACAAGTGCCCCGAGCCTGAACACCTGTACTACGACCAGGTAGCCCAAGTGGAGTTGCCGGTGTGGAGTCGTGGCCGCGTCGTCTTCGCTGGCGATGCCTGTCAGGCCGTTTCGCTGCTCGCGGGTCAGGGCGCTTCGCTGGCCATTGCCGGGGGAGTGCTTCTGGTCGAAAAAATCACGAGTGGTGTTGAGCTCAGCGCGGCCTTTGCCGAGTACGAAGAGGAATGGATGCCGGTTGTCGTCGAGAAACAGGCTGCCGGGCGTCGGGCTGCCAGCGGCTTTCTCCCGCGCACCCCGCTTCAGCTCTGGGTGCGCCGCGTTTCTCTCGCGCTGTTGCGCTCCCCGTTTTTCGGCAAGTTCGTCACTTCGGCGATTACGGGAACTAAGCCGAGCAAGTAGCTGAGCAAGTAGCCATTCCGCCCATGATTGGGGGGCCATTGGGCGCCCTTTTTCTCGGTGGAGGCACAGCGTGACGTTCTATAGTTGATGCATGGAATTCCTGATCGTACTTGGCGTCATTGTTCTGCTTGTCGTCATCGTTGGTATCTACCTCTGGTCGACCTATAACTCGCTCGTTACTCTCAACGTTCGCGTTGATGAGGCGTGGAGCGACATCACGGTGCAGCTCAAGCGCCGTGCTGACCTGCTGCCGAACCTCATCGAGGCAGTCAAGGGCTATGCAGCTCACGAAAAGGGCGTCTTTGAGTCGGTCACTAAAGCGCGTGCCGAGACTCTCAACGCGCAGGGTCCGGTGGATGCTGCTGCCGCTGAGAATCACATGCAGTCTGCCCTCAAGAGCATCTTTGCGGTCGCTGAGGCATATCCACAGTTGCAGGCCAGCCAAAACTTCCTCCAGCTTCAGGGCGAACTGGTTGACACTGAAGATAAGATTCAGGCCAGCCGTCGCTTCTACAACGGTGGTGTGCGCGAACTCAACACGAAGATCAAGATCTTCCCGAACACTTTGTTCGCGCGCAACCTTGGTTTCACCGAGCGCGACTTCTTCGAGGTTGCGGATGCCGCATCCATCGCCGAGCCGCCCCGCGTTCAGTTCTAATCCTCTGCTTCACTGAGAGCACGGCCAGGAAGTTTAGATGTATCGCGCCATAGCGAAAAACAAGCGCAACACCGTTCTGATCATCATTTTGTTCGTCATCCTCATCGGGTTTCTTGGCTTCGCGCTGAGTTCCCTCATGGGCGGTGATCCGCTGACGGTCACGATCGGCACGATCATTGGTGCCGGCACCTTCACGGTGATCCAGTACTTCGCCGCGTCAAAGCAGGCGTTGTCGATGAGTGGTGCGATTGAGATCCAGAAGTCTGACAATCCACGGTTGTACCGAATCGTCGAGAACCTCTCGATCACTACCGGAACGCCGATGCCGAAGGTCTACATCGTCAACGACCCGGCGCCGAACGCTTTCGCTACTGGGCGTGATCCGGAGCATGCTGCCGTTGCTGCCACTACGGGCATTCTCGATTTGCTTGATGATTCCGAGCTTGAGGGTGTGATGGCTCACGAGATGGGTCACGTGCAGAACTACGACATTCGAGTGTCGATGATCGTGTTCGGCCTCGTCGTCGCCGTCGGTTTCATCTCTGACATTGCGCTGCGCTTCACGTTGTTCGGCGGCCGCGGCAATAACAACAACTCCAACCCGATCATGATCATCGTTGGTCTTGCAGCGCTTGTGATTTCGCCGCTCGTCGCCGCGGCCGTGCAGGCGTCTATTTCGCGTCAGCGTGAATACTTGGCGGATGCCACCGGCGCACTCACGACCCGTCACCCGGATGCTCTCGCCAGCGCCCTGCAGAAGCTCTCGGATTACAGTCGGCCGATGAAAAAGCAGAACTCGACGATGGCCCACATGTGGATCTCTGACCCCACTAAGCCCGGCATCATGGATCGCTTGTTCAGCACGCACCCGCCGCTCGCCGACCGCGTCGCGCGCCTCAGCAAGATCGGCGGCGGCTTCTAACTGACGCTGCAGTAAAGTAAGCCGGCACCGACAGCAGTCGGGTCGCGCTGTTTAGCGCAGCAGCTCTGCCTCAATCACTGGCGAGAGGGTGCCGCGGCCGGTCACGCTGATCGATTCCATGCCCTGCCAGTGCGCAATCTCGCGCAGGGTCGGCACGATGCGTTCAGCGAGAGCGCCGAGGCTGCCCGTGCGCGCCTCCAAGCCTTCGTCGTGCCAGGCTGATTGCACGCGCAGCACACGTGCCTGTCGATCGGTCTTGAGGTCGATGCGGCCGACCAGGGCATCATCCACGAGCACAGGCAGCGAGTAGTAGCCGAACTGGCGCTGGGGCTCTGGCGTGTAAATCTCGATGCGGTAGTGAAACCCAAACATGCGCTCGGCTCGTTTGCGATCCCAGACCACTGGGTCAAAAGGGGAGAGCAGCGCAACGTGCTGAATGCGCCGCGGCAGGCGAGCAGCCCGGTGCAGCCAAGCCGGCTGCTGCCAGCCCTGCACTATCACGGGCACAAGTTCGCCGCTGTCTGCCAGCTCGGCAATTGCCGCACGCACGTCGACATTCTTGAGCCGAAAATAGTCAGCCAAATCGGATGCCGTGCCCACTCCCAGAGCCTGTGCGGCCTGAGCGACCAGGCTTCGGTGCGCGTCGGCGCGGCTCACCTCACGCGCACGGAACTCGGCCGGAACAACGTGCTCGGCCAGCGCATACGTCCGCTCGAATCGAGTGCGGCCGGCACTCACAACCTCGCCCCAACGGAACAGCATCTCTAAGCCTTGTTTAACATCTGACCAGCCCCACCAGGGTCCGGTGCGGCGATTGGCGTCGTGCTCAATCTCGCGAGCCGAGACCGGGCCGGTGCTAGCGAGCTCGTCGCGCAACCACTGCAGCATGGCTTGGTTGTCGCGCACCCATTCGTAGCGCTCAGCGTCACGGTGGCTGAGGGCATCCATTTTCCAGCGCCAGAGTGGCCACGACTCGAGCGGAATGAGTGCGGCCTCGTGGGCCCAGTATTCGACGTAGCGGCCGGGCGTGCGGGTTGTGGGCGTGCGAAAGGTGAGGGCGTCGAGAGTCGCCTTGTCGTAGTACCCCAGACGCGAAAAGACGGGCTGGTAGTGACTGCGTTCGAACACGTTAACCGAGTCGAGCTGAAGCAGTCGGATGCGGTCAAACAGCACATTAAGTTGTCGCGTACCAGCGGGCTTGGCTGCGGTCGCAGTGGGGCGCCCGAACCCCTGAGCAGCCAGCAGCACGCGGCGCGCTTGGACTGCAGAAAGAGAATCGACCACGGAATCGACTCTACCGAGAGGCTGCGACATCCGGCGCGAGAGACGCCGCGAGTGATTGTGTTTGTGTCGTTCATCACTCGTTTACCTATCTGACAGTTAGCGAGCCTCGCCGCTAAGTACGGTCATCCACGGATCGTTTCGGTACCCTCTGCCCGCTCACAGCGCGGGCGGCCGTGAGGATCGTTGGAGGAACTCTTGTTCACTAAGCGCACCCTCGCCGCTGTTGCACTCGTTGCAGCATCGGCGATCACTCTCAGTGCCTGCAGCACGTCTGAGGCAACAGCGGGCGATGTCGACGCGTCGACCGCCACCACCGTCGAAGACTTTGGCGGCATGGAAGCTCTTATCGCAGCTGCGCAGGCTGAGGGAGAGCTCAACGTCATCGCCCTTCCCGATAACTGGGCAAACTACGGCGAGATCAAGGCTCTCTTTGAAGAGAAGTACGACATCGTCGTCAACTCTGCTGACCCCGATGTTTCCAGTGCCGAAGAAATCGCTGCTGCTGACAACCTCAAGGGCCAAGACGCTGCACCCGACGTCTTCGACCTCGGAACCGCTGTTGCCCTCGACAGCCTCGACTACTTCGCTCCCTACATGGTTGCCAACTGGGATGAAATCCCCGAGGGCAACAAGGAAGCAACTGGCCTCTGGGTCAACGACTACACCGGCAGCATGTCAATCGGTTATGACTCCAACTCGGTTCCCGAGCCGGCGAGCCTCGACGACCTCCTCAAGGCTGACTACCGCGGTGCCGTAGCGCTCAACGGTGATCCAACCCAGGCTGGTGCAGCATTCGCAGCTCTTGGTCTCGCGACGGTTCACGAGGGGGGAACGCTTGATGACTTCACCCCGGGCATCGAGTTCTTCGAGAAGCTCAACGACGCCGGCAACTTCATCCCGGTCAACGTCACGGGAGCAACCATTGCTGCCGGCGAGACCAAGGTTGCCTTCGATTGGAGCTACAACAACCTTGCTGCAGCAGCAACGGTTGACGGCTGGAAGGTCACCACGCTTCCCGGCGCCGTCTACACGAGCTTCTACAACCAGGCCATCAGCAAGGATGCCCCGCACCCCGCCGCTGCTCGCCTGTGGCAAGAGTTCCTCTTCAGCCCCGAAGCGCAGAACCTGTTCATCGTCGGTGGCGCTTACCCCGTAACGATCCAAGCTTTGCAGGATGCCGGAACCGTTGACTCCGACGCACTCGATGCACTCGGTGCGCTCGAGGGCGAACTAGTCACGCCGACGCCCGAGCAGGCCGAGAATAACGCAACGATCTTGGCTGAGAAGTGGGCAGCGGCAATCGGCTAACGCCCATTCCGCCTATTAGTGCATCGTGTCGCTAGCCACTGCGCCAGCGCCCGAACAGGATGGTGTCGAGCACTCCGCTCGGCACCATCCTCGGGTGGCACTGGTTAAGCCGTCGAACCGGCGTCGTCGCCTCGCCTATGCGGGGCTGACGCCGTTTGCGGCCTACGTTCTTATCTTTCTCGCCTTGCCCACGATCCTTGCCGTGGTCACGGGCTTCTTCTCCGACGATGGCACGCTCACGTTCGACAACGTGACGGGGTTGTTTACCCCGACCATCATCGCCACCTTCGGTAGCTCATTTTGGCTATCGGGTGTCAGCGCTGTCATCGGCGCTGTTGTCGGTGCCCTCATTTGTTACGCAATGCTCGGCACACGCGTCGGGGGAGTGCTGCGTACGATCATCGAGTCGGCAGCCAGCGTGCTCGCCCAATTCGGTGGGGTGATGCTCGCGTTCGCCTTCATCGCCACAATCGGTGTTCAGGGCCTTGTCACGGTTATCCTGCGTGACACCTTCGGAGTCGATATTTTTGCGGACGGTGTGTGGCTCTATCAAGTGCCGGGTCTCGTTCTTCCCTACGTCTACTTTCAGGTTCCCCTCATGGTGATCACGTTCTTGCCCGCCCTCACCGCGTTGCGCCCGCAATGGGCTGAGGCCAGTGCAACGCTCGGCGGCACCCGCTTCGCGTACTGGCGCCACATCGCGGCCCCCGTGGTTGCGCCAGCCTTCCTTGGCTCGCTACTCCTGCTCTTCGCGAATGCGTTCTCCTCGTTCGCCACGGCAGCGGCACTCATCAGCCAGGGTTCGCAGATCGTCCCGCTCCAGATCCGCGCGGCGCTCGTCAGCGAGACCGTGCTGGGCCGCGAAAACATGGCGGGCGCCCTTGCGCTCGGGATGATCGTGGTCATGGTCGTCGTCATGTGGGCCTACTCGGTGTTGCAGTCGCGAACCTCACGGTGGCAACGATGAGCGCGAGTCGGACGGCACCCGTGCAGCGGGGCGAGACGGCGAGCACGAGAGCCAAGCCTGCGAACCAGGCCGTTCGCATCGGTGCCGAACCGAGCGCTCTCACGCGCCGCCTCATCCTCGGAATCATCGGCGCGATCTTCCTGATCCCCGTGATCGCGATGATTGAATTCACGTTCCGCAATGGGCTCGCCGGTGACTACACGGTCAGTCACTGGACGGGGCTCTTCAGCGAAGACAGCGCGCGCACCTACCGTGGCCTCTACCAGGCGATCGGAAACTCGCTCGTACTCGCTGCAGTCACCGTGGGCATCGTGCTCCTGTTGTTGCTGCCGACCATGGTGCTCGTGCACATGCAGTTGCCGCGACTGAAGCGCACGCTCGAGTTCATCTGCATCATCCCCATCACGGTTCCCGCTATCGTGCTCGTCGTCGGACTCGCTCCCGTCTATTCGGTGGTCGTGAAGGTTCTCGGCGGATCCACTTGGACTCTCGCCTTCGCCTACGGCATCACCGTGTTGCCGTACGCCTACCGCGCCATCCAGTCGAACCTCGACGCAATTCCCGTCAAGACCCTCAGCGAAGCAGCCAGCACGCTCGGTGCCGGGTGGATGACCGTGCTGTGGACGATCTTGCTGCCCAACCTTCGCCGGGGAGTGCTTGCGGCATCCTTCATCTCCATCGCGGTGGTACTTGGCGAGTTCACGATCGCGAGCCTGCTCAATCGTCGCAACCTGCAGACCGCGCTGCTTCAGGTCTCGCAGTCTGACCCCTGGGTCGCGGTGATCTTCGCGCTCTTCGCGCTTGCCCTTGCTTTTGTTTTGCTACTCATCATTGGTCGACTCGGATCAGCGACGCTCTCTAGGAGAAAATCATGACCACAACGCTCACCGAGAGCCGCACGACGACCGCGCCGACAACCGGAGCAACAGTCCACCTCAGCGCCGTCGTTAAAGCCTTCGCGGGCCACACCGCACTCAACAGCATCGACCTAGAGGTTGCTCCCGGCGAACTCGTTGCGCTCCTCGGGCCATCAGGCTGCGGAAAGACCACGGCACTCCGCAGTATTTCGGGACTCGAAAGTATCGACAGCGGGCGCATCCTTATTGACGGCGAGGATGTCGCGGAGACCCCCACCAACAAGCGCGACATCGGAATGGTCTTTCAGGCCTACTCGCTGTTCCCACACATGACGGTGCTGGAGAACGTGGAGTTCGGGCTCAAGATGCGCAAGGTCGCCGCCACTCGGCGTCGCGAACGTGCTCTCGAGACTCTCGACATGGTCGGTCTCACCAAGCACCGCGACCGATTTGCCCACCAGCTTTCGGGTGGTCAGCAGCAGCGCGTGGCACTTGCCCGTGCGCTCGTCACTCGGCCCCGAGTGTTGCTGCTCGATGAGCCGCTCAGCGCACTCGATGCCAAAGTTCGGGTGCAACTTCGCGAAGAGATCCGCCGCATCCAAACTGAGCTCGGCATCACCACCGTTTTTGTGACCCACGACCAAGAAGAGGCGCTCGCCGTCGCCGACCGCGTCGCCGTCATGCGCGACGGTCGCATCGAACAAATCGGCACGCCAGAAGAGCTCTATGCAACCCCGGCCAACGCCTTCGTTGCCGACTTCGTAGGCCTCAGCAACCGGATGCCCGCAGAACTCATCGACGGAACAGTGACGCTGCACGGCTGCAGTCTCAACCTCCTCGGCGCTTCGATGCCCGATGGCCCCGTCTTGGCGCTGGTTCGGCCGGAGGACATGTTTCTCGCAGCGGACGGCATCGCGGGCACCGTCATCTCCTCCAGCTTTCTCGGCTCGCTGCGGCGCACGCGCGTGCGACTGTTCGACGGCACCGTTGTGGCGATCCAGCATGAGGTCGAACGGCATCCGCTTCCCGGTGAAGCAGTTTCGGTGCGATTGAAGGGTGCGCCGGTGAGCGCGCTGCCGCCAAAGCATAAGAAGTAGCTTCGCGCGCGAGCTCGACGCTCAGCGCAGCAGGAGCAGGAGCACACTCAAGCACAACTAGGATGGGCACGTGCTATTCGGACGACGTACACAACCAACCAGTCGGGGAGAGTCGCGCGCTATCTCTGCGGAGTCGGCGGCCGTGCCTAAGGCGCTGTCGATTGCTGCCGCATTCTCGTGGCGCCTGCTTGTTGTTTTGGGCTTGATTGCGGTTCTGATTTATTTGATCATCACGCTCAAATACATCGTGATCCCCTTCCTCGTCGCGATTCTCATCGGCGCACTTCTCGTCCCGCTGGTGCAATTTCTTGAACGTCGCCGGTGGCCGAAGTGGCTTGCCGTCACCGTCACCCTCATCGGATTCTTTGCGGTTGTCTCCGGCCTTGTCGTCGTCGTGGTCAGCCAGGTTCGTTTGGGGCTGCCGTCATTGCAGCAACAGTCGATTGCGGCGTTCCAAAGCTTCCGCAGCTTCCTGAGTGACTCCCCGCTGCAGTTGAGCGATCAAGACATCGACGGTTACTTGCAAGAACTGACCGCCGTGATTCAGCGCGACAGCGAAGCACTCGTTTCGGGTGTACTCTCGGTCGGATCCACTGCAGGTCACGTGCTGACAGGCGCACTGCTCAGTGTCTTCGCCACCATTTTTGTGCTGATCGACGGCAAACGCATTTGGGTCTGGGCTGTGAGCTTATTCCCGCGTCGGGCTCGTCCGGCGGTTGATGGTTCTGGTCAGGCGGGATGGTTGACGCTCACGACATTCGTCAAGGTGCAGATCTTTGTCGCCGCAGTGGATGCCCTCGGCATCGGTGCCGGCGCGTGGATCCTTGGATTGTTCTACGGCGGCTTCCCCTTAGTCATTCCCATCGCCGTCGCCGTATTCTTGGGTTCATTCATCCCCGTCGTAGGTGCGCTCATCACCGGTGTTCTCGCGATCTTCATCGCTCTCGTCTTCTTGGGCCCGATCCCGGCAGTGATCATGCTCGGTATTGTGTTGCTGGTGCAGCAGCTCGAGGGGCATATTCTTCAGCCGCTCATCATGGGAACCGCAGTGAAAATTCACCCGCTCGCAGTCGTCTTCGCGGTTGCCGCTGGCTCGTTCATTGCAGGTATCCCCGGCGCGCTTTTTGCCGTTCCGCTCGTAGCCGTAGTGAATGTGATGACCAAGTATGTCGCCGCTGGCGACTGGCGCACGAACCCGCACCCAACACTGAACGATGTTCTCGGTGATGGAAAATAACCGGATGCCCGGCCCCACACTTGCTGACTATCAGAAAGCACGTGAACGGGTCGCGGAAGTTGCTGACATCACGCCCATGCAAACCTCGCGGTTTCTTGCAGAAATTCTGGGCTCGCCTGTTTTCCTGAAGTGCGAGAATCTCCAGCGCACCGGCTCGTTCAAAATTCGTGGAGCCTATAACCGTCTTGCCGGACTAACGGATGAAGAGAAAGCTCGAGGAGTGGTCGCTGCTTCGGCAGGAAACCACGCCCAAGGCGTCGCATTCGCTGCTCGGGAGCTCGGCATCAAGTCCACCATTTTCATGCCCGTGGGCGTGCCCCTGCCCAAGCTGCAGGCCACCCGTCACTACGGCGCTGAAGTCATCTTGCGCGGTCACACGGTTGACGAGCCACTGCGCGCAGCCGCACGGTTCGCTGAAGACACGGGTGCCGTGCTCATCCACCCCTTCGATCACTTTGATGTCGTCGCCGGTCAGGGCACCTTGGCGTTGGAAGTCTTCGACCAGGTTCCTCAGGTCGACACCGTGATCGTGCCCATTGGCGGAGGCGGACTGATCTCGGGTGTTGCTGGAGCGATCAAGCAGCGCGCCCGCGAAGACGGCCGAAACGTTCGTGTGATCGGCGTGCAAGCAGCAAATGCAGCCGCCTACCCGCCCTCGCTCGAAAAGGACGAGATCGTTGAGATCACAACCACGCCAACCATTGCCGACGGAATTGCGGTCAGCAAACCCGGCGAAATCAATTTCCCCATGGTGCGCGATCTGGTGGATGAGGTCATCACCGTCAGCGACGACCAGACCGCCTACGCACTACTCGTACTTCTCGAGCGCGCCAAGCTCGTCGTCGAGCCCGCTGGTGCTGTGGGTGTCGCGGCTATCCTCGCGGGCAAGATTGCGCCGAGCGGCAACACCGTGGTGCTGCTGAGCGGTGGCAACATCGACCCCATGATGATGGAACGCATCATCAGCCACGGGCTATCGGCATCCGAACGGTACCTGCGTTTGCGCATTCCTCTACCCGACCGGCCAGGCCAACTTGCGCGCATCTCGGGCATCGTCGCTGAGGCGAGCGCCAATGTGGTTGAGGTGCTGCACAGCAGGCACAACAACAAAGTGCAGTTCAGCCAGGTTCAGCTCGAACTGCACATTGAAACCCGTGGCCCTGAGCACGCGGAAGCAGTGCTCGCGCGGCTCAGGGACGAAGGCTTTGACCCTCAGGTCGACTTCTAGCCTGAGTAGGTTGCAACCTTCAAGATCTCAACCTTGATCTCGTTGCCATTTGGCGCGGTGTAGGTGGTCGATTCGCCCACCTTGAGGCCGTTGATTGCCAAGCCGAGTGGGCTCTTCTCGCTGTAGACATCGAGGTCGCTGTCGTCGGCGACAATTTCGCGGCTGCCCAGCAAGAACACGCTTTCGTCGCCCATGATGTTGGCTGTTACGAGAATGCCGGGCTCAACGAGACCGTCAGCATCTTGCACATCGCCAACAACGGCATGACGCAAAAGTTCGGTGAGAACACGAATGCGGGCCTCAATCTTGCCCTGCTCTTCCTTGGCAGCGTGATAGCCACCGTTCTCTTTGAGGTCGCCTTCTTCGCGGGCGGCCTCAATCTTTTTGGCAATGTCATACCGTGCTTCACCAGTGAGTTGTTCCAGTTCGGCGGTGCGACGATCGAACGCCTCCTGGGTCAACCACGTGACGTTATCTTGTGCAGCCACTGTGCTTCTCCCTATACAAAAGAGAAACCGGCCGCTATGGCCGGTTTCGAGACTATTTGCTACAGCCTAGGTGAGCCAACACCGGTAGATCAAGCCAGACACTGCTTGTTCTGTGGTGCGGATTGTTTCGCTGAGGGCACGGTTGCGTTGATCGCTAGCAGGAACGTCGACCACTTTCCAGCCTACGATCGCGAAAGTTGAGTTGAGAGCCTGAACAGCGCAGCGGGCATCCGTGTTCTCAGGCACGTTAAATTGCCAGCGAACAGTGACGGTGGAATCGTCGATGAGCTCGAATCCGGTGTCTTTGGCTTCGAACTGGGCGGGTGCTTCGAGCAGCCCACCCCACACAAGCCAGGCCGTAAACACGGCGACGAAGCCGATCGCCACGGTCACAACGATGAAGCGGTTGTTGCGCTTGGCCTTCGGGCTGCGCCCATAGCGGGCATCGAGATCGGTGTTCGAGGAACTCGTGGTGCCCACAACAGCGGCGGTGTCAGCGCTACCAGCGTTGCTACTGGATGCTTCGGGCACGCGTGGCTCCTTCTGGCGGCGGTATTCTGGTTACTACAAGGCTATTCGCAAACTCGGATGATGGAATCATCGGGTGCACATTTCAGAGGACAACAGTTGATTTCTTTCACTTCGCTCGCCTACAGCGCGATTCTCTGGACCGCGACTCCGAGCCCCGAACCGAGCCTGTACCCGGAGTACGACGGTGACGTCAATCTGGTCACGCCTGGAGTTATCGGGTTTGCCGCGACGCTCTTTATCGCGGTTGCGACATTGCTCATCGTTGCTGACATGAACCGCCGCGTTCGACGGGTGCGCTACCGCGAGCTCGCTCAAGAAACGATCCGCGCTGAGCAGGCGCTTGCTGACGGTGAGGGCGTTGGCAGCGACTCTGACCCCGTCGCTGACGGGACCACCAGCGCGGCCACGGGCACGGAATCCGACGACGATGTTCCGCCTACACAACGGGCGGATTAGTCGCCACGAGGAAGATTCCGACCCAGTGGCACAGGAACGCCAATAGCGTCAGCGTATGAAAGATCTCGTGGAAGCCAAAAACTCCGGGGATCGGGTTAGGGCGCTTGAGGCCGTAAATGACGGCGCCAACGGTGTAGAAGAGTCCGCCAACCATGATGAGCGTCATCATGATCCAGTTGGCTTGGAAGAAGTCGACGATGAACATCATCGCGCCCCAGCCGAGCAGCACGTAGAGGGGAACGTAGAGCCAGCGCGGGGCGCCAACCCAGAAGATGCGGAAGCCGATTCCGAGAGCTGCTCCCATCCAGACGATCCAGAGCAGCAGGGTTGCCTTCTCGGGTGGCAAGGCGAGAACCGTGATGGGCGTATAGGAGCCCGCGATCAGCAGAAAGATATTGGAGTGATCGAACCGCTTGAGCAGCATCCGCGTTCTGTCGCTCCAGTTGAAGCGGTGATAAAGCGCCGAAATGCCGAACAGCATGAGAGACGAAGCAACGAACACTGCCGAGCTCACCTTGGCGGCTACGCCATCCGCCATCACCAGCAGAATCACGCCGAGCACAATTGCTACAGGGAAAGTGCCGGCATGAATCCAGCCGCGCCACGTCGGCTTCTGGTCAACCGCATCGAATTCGATCGCGTCTTCGACAAGGGGGAGCTGGGGCAGGCCCGCTGCTTCTTCGTTGTCTACGGCCTCGAGAGCGGCAGATTCTGAGGCATCTTGGATCATGCGCACAGTTTACGCCCGGCGCAGATTCACTTGCTGTGCGCCGCAGTGGTCTAACGTAGTTCCGTGAGTCAGCGACAGTTTCCACTCGGTCGCGGTTTTCTTTACGGTCTTTACCAGAAAAAACTGCGGCGCCAACTAGAGGGCCAGCAATTGCCGCGCCACGTAGCCATGATCATTGATGGCAACAGGCGTTGGGCAAAGCTGAAAGACCTCGAGACTGTTGCGCACGGCCACCGTGCTGGCGCGGCCAAATATAGAGAATTTCTGGTGTGGTGTGACGACCTAGACATCTCGGTTGCAACGCTCTACCTGCTGTCGAATGACAATCTCACGAGCCGGTCACCCGAAGAGCTAGGAGAGCTTTTCACGATCATTGGTGATCTTGCCGAAGACCTTTCTCACTTTCGCGACTGGCGTGTGCAACATGTCGGGTCGGATGCCGGACTCCCCGATCAGCTCAAGGCTCAGCTCACTGCGGCTCGGGATCGCACCGCCACGAACACTGGGCTTCACGTGAATCTCGCGATCGGTTATGGCGGACGCCATGAGATTGCAGAAGCGATGCGCAAGATTGTGCGCAACCACAGCGCTGAGGGTCACAGCCTTGAGGCGCTCGCGGAGTTGTTGACCCCCGAACTCATTGGTGAGCATCTCTACACCAAGGGGCAGCCTGACCCCGATCTGGTCATCCGCACCTCGGGCGAACAACGCATTAGTGACTTTATGCTGTGGCAGACCGCGCACAGCGAGTTGTACTTTGTCGAGGCGCTCGGCCCCGACCTGCGTGAGGTCGACTTCTTGCGTGCGCTGCGCGACTTCGCGCGTCGCCATCGTCGCTACGGCGCTTAGTCGCCGCTGCGAGGCCTAGCTGCAGCTTCGGCCGCAGCACCCGCGGGAATGCTTCTGCCTGCTGCAGCCTGGGTTTTCGCGGCGCCCGTTGGTGAGGTGAACTTTGCCCCCAGTTTGTGGCGCAATGGTGTCTCGTGGCGTGTCGTCGCGCCCAGAATGCGCGACAGGATTAGCGTTCAAATATCAGGTATGGCGCCTGATCGAGACGGCCACGTAAGTTCGTTTTCGTAAAGTACTGGCCGTCTTCGCAGACTGGATCCGAGTGCTCGCGCACTCGGGGATGGAGTGCACGTTGGCCGATCTAGCTACCCCCAAGACCACGATCACCACGTCGAAGGCGGGAGGGCGGGCCCAACGACAAGCCGAGCGCACCTACGTGCTCGACACTTCCGTTTTGCTCTCCGATCCGAGTTCGATCAAGCGGTTCGCCGAACACAATGTTGTTCTGCCCGTTGTGGTGATCACCGAACTCGAAGCCAAACGAAACGATCCCGAGATCGGGTATTTCGCTCGGCAAGCGTTGCGCAACCTCGATGAGATGCGCGTCAAGCATGAGCGACTCGATTTTCCGATCTCGGTCGGCGACGTTGGTGGCACGCTTCGAGTCGAGCTCAACCACTCCAACATGTCGGTGCTTCCCTCCGGCCTGCAGCTCGGTGACAACGATTCCCGAATCCTTGCTGTTGCGCTGAACCTCTCCAATGAGGGGCTGGATGTCACAGTCGTGTCAAAGGATCTTCCCCTGCGGGTGAAGGCGGCATCCATCGGTCTCGCGGCCGAGGAGTACCGTGCAGAGCTTGCGGTCGACTCTGGCTGGACAGGGCAAGCCGAGATTGAGCTCAGCGGAGATCAGGTCGCCGAACTTTACGACAAAGAAGAACTTCACTCCCGCACCGTTGGCGATTTGCCGATCAATACCGGCCTCATCGTGCACTCCGAACGAGGCTCGGCTCTCGCTCGTGTGACGGCGCGCGGCAAGATGTCGCTCGTGCGCGGCGACCGCGACATCTTTGGTCTCCACGGTCGTAGCGCCGAACAGCGATTAGCGATCGAGATGCTGCTTGACCCGGAGCTGGGGATCGTCTCGCTCGGTGGTCGCGCGGGAACAGGTAAGTCTGCTCTAGCTCTCTGCGCCGGTCTCGAAGCGGTGCTTGAGAAGCAACAACACCGCAAGATCATGGTTTTCCGCCCGCTGTACGCGGTGGGTGGCCAAGAATTGGGTTACCTCCCCGGGGATGCTTCCGAGAAGATGAATCCGTGGGCGCAGGCAGTGTTCGACACCCTGGGGTCTGTTGTTTCTGAGAATGTGCTCGAGGAGGTGCTCGATCGTGGCCTGCTCGAAGTTCTGCCGCTGACGCATATCCGCGGTCGTTCATTGCACGATGCCTTTGTGATCGTGGATGAGGCGCAGTCACTCGAACGCAACGTTCTGCTGACAGTGCTCAGCCGCATCGGCCAGAATTCTCGTGTCGTGCTCACCCACGATGTGGCGCAACGCGACAACCTCAGAGTGGGACGCCACGACGGTGTTGCCTCGGTGATTGAAACGCTGAAGGGCCACTCATTGTTTGGACACATCACCCTGACTCGTTCTGAGCGGTCAGCAATTGCTGCCCTCGTCACCGAGCTTCTGGAAGGCAACGAACTCGCCTAACAATTACCTCTCGAAGTCTGAGCGTGCCGTGCGAGTGTCAGCAGGGCGCGCTCAGGCAACGTAAGGTTTTCTCGTGGGCTCGAACTGGTGGTTTCTTGCGGTTCCCTTAGCGTTAGTCGCTGTATGGGCGATTTTTGCTCCCCGGAATCAGTGGCGCAGCCTGTTCTCGTGGTCGGTGGGCAACACCCACAGTTCAGAACCGGGCGGTGCAGCATTCGCCTACCGTCAGCTCATTGCGGCCGTTGCCCTAAGCGTTGCGTTACTAACGATCGTGCTCTCTGTCGTGGCCTCTGCCGCCAGGGAGCCTGTCGAGCCACCCCGCGCCAATGACATCGAACAGGCGTGGGGAACGCCCGAGCCTCTGCTGGTGTACCGCACTTTTCAGACGAGCCGTTCGATAGACGAAACGCTTGTCGATGTGCCCATTGAGAGCTATCTGCCGGTGAATGACGAAGAGCGCGCGCCACTGTATCTGCTTGATCTTGAACCATTTTCTCGACTCGGAACTACCAACATCCCCGGTTATATCGGCAGCACGCCTAGTGAGACTGATTCCACGATTAGCCGGGCAGATGTGGTGGTCAAGGTGCGCGGACCTCTGCTGTGCATCCCTCGTCGCGTTGTCGCGATTGAAACGCCAGAGCGGGTTCAACTTGCTGTGATGTATGGGCTGCCGACCCCAAGGGATGGCTCAGAACCTGACAACGCTGAGGGCTGCCCGTTGGGTGAAGATCTCGCTGGTTCGGTGCTGATTCCGATCACACTGAGTGACCCAATAGGAGAACGCACCGTCGAAACTCTCGACGGCGCGCCCCTCACGATGGTGGACCTCGGCTACTAGCCCGGCCTGTTTATCAACTAGCCCAGTGTGGTCATCGACTAGCCAGGCGTGGTCATCGACAAAACGTCGAGTGCAGCATCCAACTGGTCAATGGTTACTTCGCCGCGCTCGACGAAGCCGAGGTCGATCACGGCTTCACGCACGGTGATCGACTGCGCTACAGCGTGCTTGGCAATCTTGGAGGCCGCTTCGTAGCCGATGATCTTGTTGAGCGGTGTAACGATCGACGGCGATGACTCGGCGAGTGCGAGTGCACGCGGCAGGTTCGCTTCGAGGCCGTCAACGGTCTTGTCGGCGAGTGCACGCAGCGAGTTGGAGAGCAGTCGGCTCGATTCAAGCAGCGAGGTTCCCATCACAGGAATCGCGACATTCAGTTCGAATGCTCCGGATGCTCCACCCCACGCGATCGTCGCATCGTTGCCGATTACGCGTGCGCACACCATGAGCACGGCTTCGGGAATGACGGGGTTGACCTTGCCGGGCATGATCGAGGATCCGGGCTGAAGATCGGGGATGCGTAGCTCGCCGAGCCCAGTGTTCGGGCCGGAACCCATCCATCGAAGGTCGTTACAAATCTTGGTGACAGAAACCGCGATCACGCGCAATGCGCCGGAGGCTTCAACAAGTGCGTCGCGCGCACCCTGAGCTTCGAAGTGGTCTTCGGCTTCGGTTATTGGCAGGCCCGAGTTCTCGGCGAGAATCGCGATCACGCGCTGCGGAAAGCCCAGCGGGGTGTTGATTCCGGTGCCAACTGCGGTGCCACCGAGCGGTACCTCAGCAACGCGCGGGATGCTCGACTGCACGCGGGCGACGCCGAGACGGATCTGGCGGGCGTAGCCGGCAAACTCTTGACCGAGGGTCACTGGGGTGGCATCCATGAGGTGGGTGCGGCCAGCCTTGACTGCGCCCTTCCACAGTTCTGCTTTCACTTCCAGTGCTGCAGCGAGGTGCTCGAGCGCGGGAATCAGATCGCCGAGAAGTGCACCGGTAACGGCAAGGTGTACCGAGGTGGGGAAGACGTCGTTCGACGACTGTGAGGCATTCACGTGGTCGTTGGGGTGAACGGCGCTGCCGAGTGAGTCGCTTGCGAGTCGAGCAAGCACCTCGTTCATGTTCATATTCGATGAGGTGCCGCTGCCGGTCTGGTATGTGTCGACCGGGAAGTGGTTGTGGTGCTGGCCATCGATGATCTGGTCTGCAGCACCGACAATGGCATCAGCTATCGCCGAATCAAGCTTGCCAAGTTCAGCGTTGGCCATTGCCGCCGCGCGCTTGACGCGGGCTAGGGCGATGATCTGGGCTGGCTCTAGGCCAGTGCCCGAGATGGGAAAGTTCTCGACGGCACGCTGGGTTTGAGCGCCGTAGAGGGCATCCTTGGGCACGCGAACCTCGCCCATGGTGTCGTGTTCGATGCGGTATTCGGTGGAACTCGTCACAGCGTTGTAATCCTTTGTTTGCGAGCGAACTGGGGGTGAGAACGTGGTGGAGAGCGCTAGACCGTGCCGACAACGACGTCGGGCACAGCTCTACCTTCAAGCAAGCGGTAGTTCGCGCCAACTACTGCAAGCGTACCTGCGGCAATTGCGTCGCTGATGAGCTCAGAGGAGCTCACCAGTTCGGCGATTGTTTCGCGCAGGTGCTCGCGGCCGACATCCGTAGAACTGATGCTCTCGATGTCGATCGCACCCGTCTCACTGCCGGCGACGCGGCGCACGGCGGGCACGATCTTTGAGATGAGCGACTGGATGTGCGGGGGGAGTACGGGAGCATCTGACGCCTGGGACTCAATGGCTGCCGCCACGGCGCCGCACTCGTCATGCCCGAGAACCAGGATGAGCGGCACGTCGAGAACTCCGACAGCGTACTCAAGCGATCCGATGACAGAGTCGGAGATGATCTGGCCGGCGTTACGCACAACAAACAGATCACCGAGCCCTTTATCGAAAATGATCTCTGCAGCTAGACGTGAATCGCTGCAGCCGAACAGAGCAGCGTGAGGCGTTTGAGCGTTGGCTACTTCGGTGCGTCGCTCAACGTCTTGGCGAGGATGATTCGGCTCGCCAGCAACGAATCGTTCGTTACCGCGAGCCATCTCGTTCCACACCTGTGCTGGTGTTCTGGTGGGACTCATCGTTGCGCCTCCGCCTCGGCAGCGATGGACGCTGCCAGTAGTTCAAACTCGTTGTCCGTGGCTGTTCCGTGCAGCACAACCGTGCTGCCCGCAATCTGCGCCGACATTGAGTATGCGTAGTTTCCGGTGCCTGAAGAAGACCGACGGTCATAAATCTTCCAGTCGATTCCCTCGATCGTCGTCGCATCAGTGGCTGGAGCACCGTCGGTAGCGATCGACAACCAGGTCTCGTTCGCCTCAATTCCCTGCTCAAGGGCAACAAACTGTGCGGATGGCGACGGCGGGGTCACAAAGCCGATGTACCAAGTCTGAACCGACGAGCTGGTTCCAAGCCGCGCTGAATTCGCGTACCAATCAGGGGGGAGCGTTGGTGCAAGAAGAGGTTCGCTGGCATCGGTCTGGGCATCAGCAGCAATGGTCTGGTAATCAGCGGTTACTGGCTTGTCATCAGTCGGGCGAACGACGACCAACACAAGGAGTAGCACGATGCCGAGAGACGCGACCGTGGCGATCACCAAGTTGAACAGCGTTTGATTCGCGCGGTGCTTGCGCGAATTTTCTGCCTTGCGCGCGAATGTCTCTTCTGGGGTTTCTGGGCGACCAAGTTCGGCGACGACACGCGGTTCGGTGTTCTTGGCCATTACTGGTCAGCGCTCGCGTCACCGGTGGGGTCAGCATCCGTCGACGCAACACTTCTGGCGGCGTCGAGGCGGGCACGCGCTCCGATGAGCCACTCTTCACACCGCTGAGCTAGCGCTTCTCCGCGCTCCCAGAGGGCGAGTGACTGCTCGAGAGTCGCTGAACCTTGCTCTAGCTCGTTGACAACGGCGATGAGCTCATCCCGAGCCTGTTCATAGCTGAGGTCACTGACGGGGGTCTCGTTGGGGGTAGCCACGGAGTAATTCTACTGTCCTCTAGGTGTCTGCCGGCTGGCCGGTGACAGTGGTGGAAATCTTGCCGTCGGCAACGGTGAGCAGGAGCTCGGTGCCGTTGGGAGTATCAGCCGTGGAGCGCACCGCAGTGCCATCGGAAAGCTGAGCAATCGCATAGCCACGCTGCAGCGTGCGCTGCGGAGACAGAGCACGCAACTGGCCGGTGAGCTCGGTCACGCCAGCATGGGCTTTCTCGATCGCCCGCTCAACCAACTCGTTGCTGCGCGAAACGTAGCGTGAAAGCTCATCGGCGTGCGCATCAACGAGCGTTACCGGATTAGCCAACACCGGTCTGGTACGCAGTGACTCCAAGCGGTCACCCTCGTGGGCCAGACGTTGAGTGATGCGCAATCGCATCCCCGCGCGCGCCTGCTGCACCCGGCTCAACTCTTCGGCAACATCGGGAACGACCCGTTTGGCGGCATCCGTGGGGGTGGATGCTCGCAGGTCGGCAACCTCGTCGAGTAGTGGCCGATCGTTCTCGTGTCCAATCGCGGAGACCAAGGGAGTCTGGCAGGCCGCAGCCGTACGCACGAGTGATTCATCGCTGAACACGAGCAGGTTCTGAAAGTCTCCACCGCCTCGGGCGACAATGATGACATCGACCTCAGGGTCAGCATCCAGCTGTGTGATCGCTTTCGAAACCTCGCTGACGGCACGCTCGCCCTGCACTGCGGCGTGCACGGTGCGGAACTTCACGGCAGGCCACCGCAATTGCGCATTGCGCAGCACGTCTTTCTCCGCGTCGCTGTCTTTGCCAGTCACGAGACCGATGCAGTTCGGCAAGAAGGGCAGCGGTTTCTTGTGCTCGAAGAGGCCCTCGGCGCGCAGCTTCTGGCGCAGCAGCTCAAGGCGTTCGAGCAAGTCGCCGAGACCAACGTGGCGCATCTCAAGCACCTGCATCGTGAGCGTGCCGCCCTTGACCCAGTAATTGGGCTTGACGAGGGCAACAACGCGGTCGCCCTGCTTCAGATCATTGGGAAGTTTGGTGCGAACTGACGACCAAACGGTGAACGAAATGGTGGCATCTACTTCAAGGTCTTTGAGCTTGCCGTAGATATTGCCGCCCGAACCACCCCACTGGGTGATTTCGCCTTCAACCCACGCGGTGCCGAGTCGTTCAATCCAGCCGCGAATCTTGTGCGACAGAACTGATACCGGCCACGGAGTATCGACGGTGGGCGGGCCCTCTGTGATCGTCACCTAGCCTCCTCAAGCTTGTGATTACAGGGTAGAGGATGCCGCTGATATCGCAGTGCGCTCGGCGTTCGTGCAGCAGCGTTCGGTAGAATAAATCAAGTGAGCACCATTTCTAACGGAAGCGCCCAAGCGCTAGCGATGCCCCCGATGCCCGCACGCCGCGAACAGCTGAAAGACCTGCCGGTTGCGGGTGGCAAACGCGTGCTGTTGGCTGCTCCTCGTGGCTACTGTGCAGGAGTAGATCGGGCCGTCATCGCGGTTGAGAAAGCGCTCGCAAACTATGGTGCTCCCGTGTATGTGCGCAAGCAGATTGTTCACAACATCCACGTCGTGACAACGCTTGAAGCTCAGGGCGCCATTTTTGTGGATGAAGTTGAAGAGATTCCTGAAGGATCAACCGTGGTGTTTTCTGCCCACGGCGTCTCGCCCGCCGTCGTCAAGGGCGCAGCCGACCGAGAACTTCACGCGATTGATGCCACCTGCCCGCTGGTCACCAAGGTGCACCGCGAGGCAACGCGCTTCGCTCGCGACAACTACCAAATCTTGCTGATCGGCCACCACGGCCACGAAGAGGTTGAGGGCACGATGGGCCACGCGCCCGAGCGCACCATCCTCGTCAATAGCCCCGCTGATGTGCCCAATATCGTGGTCGACAACACCGACAACCTCGTGTGGCTTTCACAAACCACTCTGAGCGTTGACGAAACCATGGAGACGGTTCGCCTGCTGCGCGAGCGCTTTCCAACTTTGCAAGATCCTCCGAGCGACGACATTTGTTATGCGACTCAGAACCGCCAGGTTGCGATCAAGAAGGTTGCCGAAGAGGCAGAACTCGTGATCGTTGTGGGCAGTGCGAACAGCTCAAACACCGTGCGATTGGTGGATGTTGCCCTCGAGTACGGCGCCAAGGCCGCCTACCGCGTTGACTACGCCAGCGAAATCAAGCAGGAGTGGCTTGACGGAATCTCGACCGTCGGTGTTACGAGTGGGGCATCCGTCCCTGAAGTTCTGGTTCAAGAAGTTCTCGCTGACCTTGCTGATGCAGGCTACGGCGATGTATCCAGCGTGGTGACTGCCGAGGAAGATCTCATGTTCTCGCTGCCCAAAGAACTGCGCACTGATGCCGCAGGCAACCCTGATGAGCGCGGCCTCGGCGGTCGCAATCGCAAACTTGATTGGCAATAGACCATGACTGACCCGCGCCCCCGGCCGAAGTACGGTGAGTACGCGCCGCTGCCCCCTGCTGGCCCTGAGAACGTTGCCGATGCTGTTGACGGTTCGCCCGGTTCGGTCGCTCCCGTAGCGCCGCAGTACCCGGCGCCCCCCGCGCCGCCGCCCGGTGCCGTCCACCACGGTGCAGCTCAGCCCAATTCAGCACAGCCCGCTTTCGCTAACACCGCGAGTGACGCTGTCGCCCCTGAACGCAAACGGCGCATGTGGGATGTTCTGCTCACCTCAGCATTGCTTCTCCTGGGAGTCCTGGATGTCGTGGGAACGATCCCTGTGTTGGCCGCTATGGGACCATTTTTGCGGGAGGCGCTCGAGCCTCAGGGCGCGTCGTTTACTTCAGATGCTGTTGCGGCCGAGGCCGGAGGCGCCGCCAACATTGTGCGCGTTGTCGTGCTGGTTCTCACGATTGTGTTCGCTCTCATCCAGATCCAACGCAAGCGCCTCGCGTTCTGGATTCCTGTTGTCGGGGCTACGATCGCTGGAATCGTCCTTACTGTTGCGGTCGTCGTTGCCGTAATGAATGACCCTGGTTTCATCGCGTACGTAGAGGGCATCCAGCAACAGCAGTAGCTGCGTGCGTAGCTGGGCGGCTACGCGTTAAACGCCAAACGGGGCCAACCCGAAGGTTGACCCCGTTCTGCATAAATGGCTACTTGCTGGAGTGCCCAGCAGAACCGAGCTGCTTGGTTGCTTCGACAACGCGAAGCGCAAGAGCGGACTCTGCGGTCTTGCCCCAGGCGCGGGGGTCGTAAATCTTCTTGTTTCCGACTTCGCCGTCTACCTTGAGGAAGCCGGCATAGTTGCTCAGAACGCTGTCCGCGATTGAGCGGCTGTAGGCGTACTGGGTGTCGGTGTCGATGTTCATCTTGATGACACCGTTGGCAACAGCGGTCGCAATTTCTTCATCCGTCGAACCTGATCCACCGTGGAAGACGAGGTCGAGCGGGTTAGCATCAGTGCCATACTTGGCGGCGATACCTGCCTGGATTTCGCCGAGCAGTTCGGGGCGAAGCTTCACGTTGCCTGGCTTGTACACCCCGTGCACGTTGCCAAACGTGAGGGCGGCGATGTAGCGGCCTTGGTCGCCGAGACCGAGCGCTTCAACGGTAGCGATTACGTCATCCAGCGTCGTGTACAGGCTGTCATTGATGTCGTGACTTACGCCGTCTTCTTCGCCACCAACAACACCAATTTCTACTTCGAGAATCGAGTTGATTGCCTTCATGCGTGGCAAGATTTCGCGCGCAATGTCGAGGTTCTCATCGAGAGGAACAGCGGAACCGTCCCACATGTGCGACTGGAAGATCGGGTTGCGGCCGGCCTTCACCTCAGCTTCGGATGCCGCAATCAGCGGGTAAACGAAGTCATCGAGGGCGTTCTTCGGGCAGTGGTCGGTGTGCAGAGCAACAGTGACCGGGTAGTTCTTGGCAACCTCGGTGACAAATGCGGCGAATGCGAGTGCTCCGGAGGCGCGTGCCTTGACCGACTGGCCGGCAAAGTAGTCTGCACCACCGGTGGTGACCTGGATGATGCCGTCAGAGCCGGCATCGCTGAGTCCCTGCAGCACGCCGTTGATCGTCGATGACGACGAGACGTTGATGGCGGGATAGGCGAAAGAGTTCTTCTTCGCCTTGTCGAGCATTTCTGCGTACTGGTCTGGGGTTGCGACGGGCATTGTTGTCTCTCCTCGTACGGTACCGATTACCGCTCTGGTACGGCTCGCGTCGATTCTATCCACCACCTCTGTGTGGGCGCGAACTGTTTCGCAGTGCGACGGTGGGGCCCTCTGTACGGCGACGGCCAATCGGGATTCCGGTAGACTGGGGCCGCGCTGACCACCACCGGCGCGTCCCCAGTCGACCTCTATCAACGAAGGATGCCTCTAGGTGAGTCCAGAAACCGAAACGCTTTTCCTCCATCCCGACCGCAACCTCGCTCTTGAGCTTGTGCGGGCCACCGAAGCGGCAGCGATTCGCGCCGTTCCCTTTATTGGCAAGGGCGACAAGCTCGGTGCTGATGGTGCCGCCGTCGATGCGATGCGCAAATTTTTGGGAACCGTCGAGTTCGATGGTCTTGTTGTTATTGGTGAGGGCGAGAAAGACCACGCCCCCATGCTCTTCAACGGCGAGCGGGTTGGCACCGGTCGTGGGCCCGCCTGCGATATCGCGGTTGACCCGATCGACGGCACCTCGCTAACGGCTGCGGGGCGCCAGAACGCGATCTCGATGATTGCTGTTTCTGACCGCGGCACGATGCTCGACGCATCCACAGTTTTCTACATGGACAAGATCGTCACCGGTGCTGAAGGCGTCGGTGTTGTCGACATCCATAAGCCCATTGGCGAAAACATTCGTGCGTTGGCCAAGGCTAAGGGCAAGCTCCCCGAAGACATCGTGGTTGCGGTACTTGACCGTCCGCGTCACGCGCAGCTCATTGAAGACATCCGTGCGGCGGGTGCGGGAACGCGCCTCATGCTCGATGGCGATGTTGCTGGCGGAATCAACGCCGCGCTCTACGGCACCCGTATCGACATGTGTGTCGGTATCGGCGGCAGCCCTGAGGGTGTTGCGACGGCGTGTGCCATCAAGGCTCTCGGCGGGGAGATTCAGACGATCCTGTACCCGCAAACTGACGACGAGCGTCAACGTGGAATGGATGCCGGGCTCAAGTTTGATCACGTCTATACGGCAGACGAGATGGTGGCCAGCGATAACACCTTCTTCGTCGCGACCGGAGTGACTGACGGCGGACTCGTGAAGGGTGTGCGTCGTTTTGGCCCGATCATTCGCACGGAGTCGATTGTCTTGCGATCACACTCGGGAACGATCCGCCGCATTTCGGCCGATCACCTCGCGGAGAAGTGGCTCGACCACTAAGCCTTTAGGCGTCTTCGTCGGGAAGTTCGAGGTCCATTTCGGCTGCCGTGATGTGTTTCGGTGTGCCTTCTACCGTGTTTGTGGCACCGATGACTTTTGACTCGTCGAGGGCGTTGAGCTTGCGAGCGGTAACGAGCACGCGAGTCTCTAGGGAGTTCGCGAACTGGTTGTAACTGTTCACCGTGGTATCGATGGAGCGACGCAACTTGTCGGCGTGCTCGGCGAGGGTGGCCAGGCGCTGGTAGAGCTCTTTGCTGAGGTCGAAC
Organism: Rhodoglobus aureus; assembly: GCF_039527955.1. Classification (NCBI taxonomy): domain Bacteria; kingdom Bacillati; phylum Actinomycetota; class Actinomycetes; order Micrococcales; family Microbacteriaceae; genus Rhodoglobus; species Rhodoglobus aureus. The sequence goes on from NZ_BAAAKW010000002.1 coordinate 36,931, forward strand.
AGGGTTTTGGCTTGGTCGGTGAGCACATCTTGCTGCCACGAGAACGCGACGGTCTTCAGAACTGACCACAGCGTTACGGGCGAGGCGAGTGCTACTCGCTTGCCGAAGGCGTAATCCATGATCGACGGGTCAGCTTCCATCGCTGAGGACACCAGCGATTCGCTCGGGATGAAGGCGATCACAAGTTCGGGGGAGGCATCGAGCCCGGCCCAGTAGGCCTTGCTGGCGAGAGTGTCGATGTGGCCGCGCATCACCTTGACGTGTTGCTTGATGAGCGCCTCGCGACGCGCACCTTCTTCGCCGGTGGCAGTGACCGAGATTTGGCTTGCCTCCAAGAATGCGCTGAACGGCACCTTGGCGTCGACAGCGATGTTCTTGCCACCAGGGAGGTGCACGACCATGTCGGGGCGGCCGGCGCCGGCATCCGAAGTGATGCTCGACTGCACGTCGAAGTCGACCCGCTCGATGAGGCCCGCAGCCTGCACAACGTTGCGCAGCTGGGTTTCTCCCCACACGCCACGGGTGGAGTTATTGCGCAGGGCAGACGCCAACGACTCGGCGGTGCTGCGAAGACGTTCTTCGGATTCGGTGGCCGACTTCAATTGTTGGCTCAGCTCGCCGTGCTGCAGGCTGCGCTGTGACTCCAACTCGGTGACCTTGTTCTGCATGGTGCGCAGTGTCTCTTGCACGGGAGTGAGCGCCTGCAACACCTTTGATTCGCGACGCTCGCGCTCGGCCAGCGCTTGAGCTTCATCTCGCTGACGGTCGATGGTCTCCTTGTACTGCTGTTGCAGTGACGCAACCTGCTCGCCCATTGCTCCGGCACGCGCCGTAATCGACGCTAGTTCGGCCGAGAGCCGCGCTTGCTGCTCACGTTCTTGCGCTGTCACCTGAGCGATTGCGGCCTGGTGGCGGGCCTCAAGAACTTCTGGGTCGATGCGATCGGTCGGTGCCGCCGCACGCACGCGGGCGACAAGCAGCCCAATAACGACGCCAAGAATTGCGCCGACAAGAAGGCCGATGATGAGTGCGAGGATGGGATCCATTCCGCCAGTGTGCCAGCCTGCGCGGACATTTCGGGGAGCAATGCGGGAGGGCGACCGCTTCACCGCTCTAGGCTGGGGGAATGGCCAGCGATTCCGTGCATCCGCTCGATGTGAGCACCGACGATCTGCGGTACCTGATCGCCGTCGCACGAGCCGGCCGGATGGTGTCGGCAGCAACCCTGCTCGGCGTCGACCACACCACGGTTCGCCGCCGCATTGACCGGCTCGAAGCCGCGCTCGGCGTGCGCTTGCTCGATCGGGGTGCTGACGGCTGGGAACTCACCGCCATTGGCCGCGAAGTCGCCACCCGTGCCGCCGGACTCGAGAACATTGTCGAAAACGTGGTCGGAGCAACCAGCGGGGGAGCCGACGAGGTTCGCGGCACCGTGAGAATCGTTGCGCCCGATGGATTCGGGGCCACCTTTGTTACTGCAGCGCTTGCGGCAGTGCAGGCGGAACATCCGGCCATCACTGTCGAATTGATCACGTCGACGAGGCCCCTCAGCCTGCGCGGAGCCGGCTTCGATCTGGCGATCACGATTGGTTCGGCCGCAACTTCACGCCTCGCGTCCGAACCTCTCGCCGCCTATGCGCTTAGGCTCTACGCCTCGCCCGACTACGTGGCCACGCATACGCCTATTCATTCCCTCGCCGATCTCGACAGTCACCCCCTAGTTTTCTATGTGGATGCCCTGCTCATGGTTCGCGAGCTCGACCTGGCGCCGGTGCTCGGCAGCATGCGCGTGGGGTTCGGTTCCACGAGCGTGTTTGCGCAACTGGAGGCCACACGTCGGGGAGCCGGCGTTGGGTTGCTGCACGCGTTTATGGCCGAGCATGATGACGGACTCGTTGCGGTGTTGCCCGATGAGGTGAGCTTTCGGTTGGAATTCGCGCTGTCGGTGCGCAAGGAAGCTGCGGAGATTGAGGCCGTGCAGTTGGTTCGCGCGGCGCTGCATCGCGAGGTTGCTCGGCGGGGCGCAGAGTTGCTGCCTTCGCGCTAGCGAGGTGTATAGCGCGAAGGTGCAGCGAGGCAAAGCGCCGATCGCAGAGCACCCAACGAGCACCTTGTGCGTTTTCGCAGATTGCCCGTGCGCTAATAGGTCTTGATTGCAGATCGTATGGGTTGCAGACTGGGCCTACCTCTGATCGAAAGTAGGCCCATGTACTCCACGATTCCACACTGGATCAACGGCTCAGCTACCGAGGGCGACTCGCCCAACCGTGGCGATGTCTTCAACCCCGCAACGGGTGCTGTCGCTCGCACCGTTCCTCTCGCATCCGTCAATGACGTCAACGCTGGGGTTGCCGCTGCGAAGGCAGCATTCCCCGCCTGGGGCAACACCTCGACCGCTAAGCGCACCGCGGTCATGTTTGCCTTCCGCGAGTTGTTCAACGCTCGCAAGGATGAGCTTGCTGCCATCATCACCGCTGAGCATGGCAAGGTCCTCTCGGATGCTGCTGGCGAAATCGCACGCGGCCTCGAAGTTCTCGACTTCGCTTGTGGCATCGCGCACCTCAGCAAGGGCGAATACAGCGAGAACGTGTCGACCGGTGTTGACGTGTATTCGTTGCAGCAGCCGCTCGGTGTCGTATCGATTATCAGCCCGTTCAACTTCCCGGCCATGGTGCCCATGTGGTTCTTCCCGATGGCTGTCGCCGCCGGTAACACTGTTGTGTTGAAGCCCAGTGAGAAGGACCCGTCGGCGTCGCTCTGGATGGCTGAACTCTTCACCGAGGCCGGACTGCCGGATGGCGTCTTCAACGTCGTGCACGGTGACAAGATCGCTGTTGACACTCTGCTCGAGCATCCTGATGTCGCCAGCGTATCGTTCGTTGGTTCCACTCCGATCGCCAAGTACATCTACGAAACTGCTGCTCACCACGGCAAGCGCGTTCAGGCTCTCGGCGGCGCTAAGAATCACATGCTCGTGCTTCCGGATGCTGACCTCGACCTCGTTGCTGACTCTGCTGTCAACGCTGGTTTCGGTTCTGCCGGCGAGCGCTGCATGGCGATCTCGGTTGTCGTTGCTGTCGAGCCTGTTGCTGACGAGCTCATTGCGAAGGTCAGCGAGCGGATGGCGACCCTCAAAGTTGGCGACGGAACTCGCTCGTGCGACATGGGTCCGCTCATCACGCAGCAGCACCGCGACAAGGTCGCTGGCTACATCGAGCTGGCTGAGACTGACGGCTCCACTGTCGTCGTTGATGGTCGCGGCATCGAGATCGATGGCGACGCTAACGGTTTCTGGCTCGGCCCGACGCTCATCGACAACGTCTCCACTGAGTCGGATGTCTACAAGCACGAAATCTTCGGACCTGTTCTTGGCGTGATTCGTGTTGAAAGCTACGAAGAGGGTCTCGCACTGATCAACTCGTCGCAGTACGGAAACGGCACCGCGATCTTCACGAACGATGGCGGAGCGGCTCGTCGCTTCCAGCGCGAAGTTGAGGTCGGCTTGGTCGGCATCAACGTTCCCATCCCCGTGCCGGTTGCCTTCTTCTCCTTCGGTGGTTGGAAGGACTCGATGTTCGGCGACACGAAGGCTTATGGCCCCGACGCGATCCGTTTCTTCACCCGCCAGAAGGCCGTAACGAGTCGCTGGCTCGACCCCAGCCACGGTGGAATCAACCTAGGCTTCCCGCAAAACGACGCCTAGCTTCTGGCTGGCTCTTCCGTCGCGATAGCGGTCCCGTTCCTCGGGGCCGCTATCGCCGGTAGGATTGTCTTCTGTGGCTCTCACTATTGCAATCGTTGGACTCCCGAATGTCGGCAAGTCCACCCTCTTTAACGCTCTGACCAAGAATTCGGTGCTCGCCGCGAACTATCCGTTCGCGACCATCGAACCTAACGTGGGCATCGTCAACCTGCCCGACCCGCGCCTGAAGGTGCTGGCCGGTATCTTCAAGAGCGAACGCATCCTTCCCGCTCCAGTTTCCTTCGTGGACATCGCCGGCATTGTGCAGGGCGCCAGCGAGGGCGAAGGCCTGGGCAACAAGTTCTTGGCGAACATCCGCGAAGCTGACGCTATTGCGCAGGTCGTGCGTGGCTTCAGTGACCCGGATGTTATTCACGTTGATGGCAAGGTGGATGCCGCTTCCGACATGGAGACCATCAACACTGAGCTGATTTTGGCTGACCTCCAAACTCTCGAGAAGTCGATTGCTCGCTACGAGAAGGAGCTCAAGACCAAGCGCATCGTGCCGGCTGTTCTTGACGCTGCGCTTGCCGCGCAGGCTTTCCTCAATGACGGCAAGCCGTTGTCAGAGGCGACGAAGATTGAGCTCGAACTGATCCGCGAACTGGGTCTACTCACCTCCAAGCCGTTCATTTACGTTTTCAACGTGGATGAAGTGGTGCTCGGCAGCACGGAAAAGCTCGCCGAATTGGCAGCCCTGGTTGCCCCCGCGAAGGCCATCTTTCTCGACGCCAAGTTGGAGGCCGAACTCATCGACCTCGACGAAGAGGATGCCGCAGAACTTCTTGCAAGCACCGGTCAGGAAGAGAGCGGTCTCGACCAGCTCGCCCGCATCGGCTTCGACACTCTCGGTCTGCAGACGTACCTCACTGCTGGTCCGAAAGAGACCCGCGCCTGGACGATTCCCAAGGGCGCTAAGGCACCCCAGGCGGCTGGCGTCATTCACACCGACTTCGAAAAGGGCTTCATCAAGGCTGAGGTAATCGGCTTCGACGACCTCGTCGAGACGGGCTCCATCGCTGAGGCTCGCGCCAAGGGCAAGGCACGTGTTGAAGGCAAGGACTACGTCATGAACGACGGCGACGTCGTGGAGTTCCGCTTCAACAACTAGCGCCCTGGCTGGTGACGCGATGATGTCGGCGGCGATTGTCTCGGCACGACTGTTCGGGCACGCCCTCATCCGGATCAATCTCGATAAACGCCGATAGGCTTTTCGGACGGCACTACCCGCCGCAAGCTCCAACCGAAGGAACTTCATGCCCGTCATCGCCATCATTGGAGCCGGACCGGGACTCGGAGCAGCGGTAGCTCGTAAGTTCGGACGCGAAGGCTTTGCTGTAGCCCTGATTTCAAGGGATCAGTCGAAGCTCGACGCTCTAGCCGCTGAGCTTGAAGCGGATGGCCTGTCCGCCAGCGGTTATGCCGCGGACGTGCGGGAGCCCGCGCAGCTCGAGGCCGCACTCGCGCAGGTCGCCGCCGAGTTGGGGCCGATCACGACGTTGCAGTACAGCCCGCTCCCGTCGCGCGACTACCTGAAGCCGGTGCTTGAGTTGACTCCCGAGCTAGCACTGGAAGCGCTGCAGTTCTCAGCGCTCGGTCTCATCCACGCGGTGCGCACAGTGCTGCCCGCAATGCGTGAAACGGGTGACGGCAGCATCATCCTGATCAACGGCGGAACATCGGTGAAGGCCCGCGCCGGTTTCGCCGGAACGTCGGTAGCTTTCCCGGCCGAGAGTGCTTACGGCGAGATGCTTTACGAAGCGCTCGAGGGCGAGGGAATCCGCGTCCGTCAGCTCGTGATCCCGGGAGGCATTCCCAAGCTTCAACTGCCCAACGGCATTGACGACGTCGCGTCTCGCATCTGGGAGATCCACGCCGCCGCCGGACCCTTCCGCACTATGCTCATCCCGCTCGAGGACGGCAAAGAGTAGCGCTCCGCTCCGCAACGCGCGCGGATCTCCAGGATGTCTACGACGCTATGATGCTCCCTGGATAAGCCCCGAAATCAGTATCGGCGAAGCTTGCTATGAATACCGGGAGCGATAGCGGCTGGGGCTGATCATGCCTTTGTCATCGCGGATATCGTCGGTACTCGGGGATCGAGCAACGACTAGACGGATGTGCGGATTGGATTGCGCCCACGAACTCACAGCATCAACAGTTCAGTAGGGTGTGGGCATGACTTCAAGTGAATTGCTCGGACGCCTAGTCGCAGTTAAGCCTCGTGATATTTGGCCCCATGAGGCGCAGGACTTCACTCCCTGGCTGCTCAAAAACTCGGTGGTGCTCTCGGATTTGCTCGGGATGGAGCTGGTGCTTGAAGCTGCCGAACACCCGGTCGGTGGGTTTTGGCTCGATCTGATCGGCCGAGACGAGGCCACGGGCGAACGCGTGATTGTTGAGAACCAACTCGAGGAGTCCGATCACAGTCATCTCGGGCAAATCCTGACGTATGCAGCAGGGACGGAGGCTACTTCTGTCGTCTGGATCGCCACCCGCTTTCGGGCTGAACACAGAGCTGCGCTCGACTGGTTGAACGAACGCACGGGCGAAGACACACGGTTCTTTGGCGTCGAGATTCACGTGGTGCGAATTGGTGACTCGCAGCCGGCGCCGGCCTTCAAACTGATTGCCCAGCCGAATGATTGGGGCAAGCAGGTCAAGATCGCCGCCAAGTCAGCAGGGATGACCGAATTAGAGCGGCAGTATCAGGATTTCTGGGTGAAGTTCAGCGAAGCGGTCAAGTCAACCAATCCAACCTGGACACAGGCAACATCTTCGAAAGCGTCATGGTTTGCTATGTCGGCTGGCGAGCAGCACGTGCGGTGGGTGTTCGCATTCACGAAGCTCGGATTGGCGGTCTATTTAGAGTTTGGCAGTCCCGATCCTGAAGTTAATGAAGCGAAGTTCAAGGCTCTTCACGCCCAGCGCGACAGCATTGAGCATGCTTTCGGGGCAGCACTCATCTGGGATGCGAAGGACGGCAACAAGAGCACAAAGATCGCAACTTATACCTCCTTAGCGAAGGTAACCTCAGTTGATCAGTTGATCAGTTGATCAGTTGATCAGTTGATCAGTTGATCAGTTGATCAGTTGATCAGTTGATCAGTTGATCAGTTGATCAGTTGATCAGTTGATCAGTTGATCAGTTGATCAGTGGGACGTGTGGATCGGGTGGCTTATTGATTCGGGCACCAAACTGCGCACCGCACTCGATGCACACAGGTTTCCTGCCGAGTCGAGCCCCGGGTTCTAGTTCGAAGTGCAACACGGTGTGGTTTCGTTCGATGATAGTTCTTGGAAGACTTCGGCGGGTGTTGCCCAGCCGAGGATTTTGCGTGGCCGGT
>NZ_BAAAKW010000003.1:0-25558 GCF_039527955.1 Rhodoglobus aureus
CCTACCGGCACCCGTTCACCAGCACCGGCAGACACACCGCTACGCGCGCATTCTCAAATGATTCCTCGATACCTGCCACGCGCGCATTTTCTATGAGTCAACGCGACCCCTTGTCACGATTCCTGCGTGTCCCCTATACTGGGGATAGCCGTTCCCCCGAACTGATCCTCCGCGGCTGGATCGCATGCCGCACCCGTATCGCCCACAGCGGCAGGGCACCTTGGACTCCCCCGATGTCTAATACAGCTACTCAACTTCCCCCCTTCGGCTGGTACCCGGACCCCGCTGGCAGCCACATGCTGCGCTGGTGGGATGGTCAGGTCTGGACGAACCGCCTCGAAGAGCCTCGTCCAGAGATTCAAGCGGCTAAGGGCTTCGCTCAGCAACAATCCACATTTTCGCGACTTATCGCTTCTTAAGCTTTAGTCAGCGATACTCTGGGCACTCCTCCCGAAAGGAGCCCAGAGTAAATGGTGAGTTCGCCGCGTTCGTTTATCGAACATGTTGGTCACGTGCTTTTCCCGCGTGGGCCAAAGGATCTCACCGACATTTCGCGGTGCCCCGCCTGCTTCGTAGCGCTCCCGAGCTCCTCGGTGTGCGCGAGCTGTGGGCTCGACATGAATCATCCCGATGCTGCGCTCTTGCGGGAAGACTCGCTCAACGCTGCGGCGTTGATGGATGCGCGTCTCGAACTGATCGGAAAGATCCGGTTCGAAACTGCCGCCGAACATGCGCGCAATGGCGCTGCTCGACTCGAAGCAGAGCGACGTGCCGCGGCATCCGTGAGCCAACGATCATCGCGACTGGTGGCACTACCGGAGCCCGCTCCAGTTACGGGCCCCGGTGTCGTTGAACACGCCCGTGTCCCCAACGCGACAGGCAAAGAAGACACAGCCAGGACTGCTGGCATCCGCACCGAGACTCCCCCGGCCCGCGCCCGCCCGGCCCGCACACACTCGGGCATCCAAGTTTTGCTGCTCGTCGTTGGCGTTTCTTTGCTCTCGGTGGGTGCGATCTTCTTCCTCATCTACGCGTTCCTCACCTTCGGGCTCATCTGGCGTTCTGCGATCATCGCGAGCATTACGATCGCCAGCATTGTCGCGGCCTCGAAGATGAAACAGCGCGGTCTTTCCGCCACCGCCGAAGCACTGTCGGCACTCGCGGTCGTCTTCGTCATCCTCGACATTTACGCGCTCCGCGCCAATGATTTGCTTGTCGTCGGTGATGCTGAGGGGCGTCTGTACTGGGGTGGCGCGCTCGTCATCTCGTCACTCGGGTTTATGCTCTGGCACAGAGCAAGCGGCCTCCGTCTCATCAATGTCGTCGGATTCGTTCTGTTTCCGCCAGCCGCAGCACTCCTCGCGGCCGGCATCGCCGCAGACCAAAACTACGAATCTGCCACTCTTCTGACCGTGGCTGCGTTCGCGGCCGCGTCCCTCATCCATGCGATCGCAGCTCACGGCAGCTACTCCGCCACTGTGGAGCGCGTTGTTTGCGTGATTTATGCAATGCTCGCCTTGGGGAGCGGCCTCGTCAGCGGTGCGCTTGAGAGCGCATTCTCCAATAATTCCGCCGTTGGCATCTGGATGCTCATACTGGCCGCCCTCGCCGCCTCGCACAGCGCAGCGATACGCCAGCCCGGGCTCTCCACAGCAATCCGCTACGCCTTCGCCACCGCATCGGGGCTCCTTCTCGGAACCGCGATCTGGATCACGCTCGCCGACACCGCGCGCGCAAACGCCGGCCTGGAAACCAACCCGTCGATTGTTGTCGCCATCATCGCTTCGTTGACGATCGCTGCTCTCCTCGTTGAAGCCAGCGGCAGACGCCTCAGCCTCCCTGCGCGCACAGCAACCTTCTGGGGTTCCGTTGGTGTGTGGGTCGTGACCGCGATCGCTGCGATCATCCCCCTCAGCCAGTCGATAATCGCTGCGACGCAGTACGCCGACCAACAACTGCTTCGCCGCACGACTCTCGGAAACACGGCCTACGACATCCTGGATAGAGGATGGCCGCAGCTCGCCCTGCTCACTGTCCCTGTCGCGATGGCCGTGCTCTGGTGGCTCACCGGACAGCTTCGCTCGCGCATCCACATCGTTCTTGCCAGCGCGGGAGTCGCGCTCTCTCTAGCCGCCCCGCTCACCGGAACCCTCATGAGCACCGTGATCACCTGGCTTGCCCTGGCCACTGCCGCTCTCGTCATCATCGCCGTCGACAAGCAACGTCGCGGTCCCCGCCGCACTCACCTCACTGTGGCAGCTGGCGGACTTCTCCCGCTGCTCTTGGCCTACACCTCAAGTTGGTCTAGTCATGAGACCTGGGCATTCACGAGCATCGCAACAGCGGTGCTCCTCGTCGCGGTGCGCTACCTCGTATCTCAACCGATCGTTCGGGCCGCCCTGATCGCTGCCGCTACCCTCGTGTTGTTGTTCGCCGCAGGCGGTGTCGGAGAACAACTCCAGTTCTCTCTGACCGATAAGGACCCCAACCCTCTCGAGTCGTGGCTCACCATCGCACTCGCCACCGTCGCACTCCTCGCGTTTTCTCTGTGGAGAGAAAACTTCACGCTGCAGCCTCTCGAGCGGCGCACCCTGTGGTGGATCAGCCTCAGCGGCACCGCTCTTGCCGGAACCACACTCTGGGTCGCCTCCGTGGGTGGCGCGCCCGCGCTCTCCGCACCGCTCGCATTGGACATCCACCTCATCAGCCTGTTCGTTGCTGTCGCTCTAGTTGCCGTACTTGGCATCGCAATGGTGGGTCGAACGATGCACGATCACCGGGCTGCCCGCTATGCTGCCGCGGCTCTGCTCGCGCCAACAATAGTGTGGGCTCTCGACAGCGCGGGCCGCGCAATCGGACTCGCCGACATTGTCATCGATCTCGCACCAGCAACGGCCTCGGTGCTTGTCGGTGCACTCAGCATGGCGCTTCGCGTTCGAGGGGAACACACCAGGGTTCGACGCATCAGCGAAGTCAGCGCCCTCACCATCGCGGGCCTCACCGCCGCCAGCGCCGTGCTGCAGCCACAGGACAGTCATTGGCTCATCGCCTTGTTTGTCTCGATAACGCTCCTTCTCGCGTCGGTCGCCCGCGACGGTGTATTCGGCTCGACCTCACCACGACGCCACATCGTGTGGGGCGCCGTCGCGTTCGCTACGTGGGCGCTCTGGCTCCGCCTCGACCAGACCCGAGTGGATGCTCTCGAGGCCTATGTTCTCCCCCTCGCCGCCGTAGTCCTCGCCATTGCCGTTTTCACCGCACGTGCCGAGCTGCGCGACTCACGTCTGAAGTCGGCACCCCTAATTGCGCTCGCAGCGCTCCTTATCGCCATACTGCCACTCTCACTCAATGCCGCTAGCGGGAATGGACTCCGCACCCTCGTCATCGCCGGACTGTGCGGAGCCCTCCTGCTGACGGCATCCTTCGTAGATCCACGCGAAAAGCTCGTCGACTTCTGGGGCGTCGCCATCATCGCTTCCGGAGCCGGGCTTGTGGTTTCCACCGCATCTCGCGCCCTCATTATGGCGACCGAAAGCCGCAGCGCGCTTCCCGAACTTGACTCCTGGTTGCTCGGAGCGGTCGCAGTCCTCGCCCTCGCCAGTTTCGGGCTCGCCTCGACAACGTTTTCCCGCGAAGCCGCCAATGCACGGTGGGCGGTCACGAGCACAACGCTGCTCGGCACTGCCATAGTGCTGTTGTACGTGGTCGAAACGATCGTGTTGTTCGAGGCCACTGGTGACAACCGACCGCTCGACAGCATCCGCATTGTGGTGCTCGTCGCACTCGGCGGCGCACTCCTGCTCATGAAGACTCGCCCCTCTGCGCGACCGCTCACTCGTGGCATCAGCAACCTCGCCTTCATCCTGGCGAGCTTCGTGGGAGTCATTGCCTATCTCGGTGACCTCATCAGGCCGTTCGAGTGGGTCACGGTGATACTGGGCGTCGCGCTGTTAGCTCAAGGGGCACTCCACATGATCCGCAATTCGGATGCTCGGAGCTTCCCTTCGCTCAGCGCCGGGCTTCTGGTGACACTTCTACCGACTCTCCTCGCGACTTTCATCAATTCCGATAACGCCGACACCCAGTGGCGCATCCTCGCCCTCGGAGTAGCCTGCATCGTTGCGATTGTCGCCGGCACGTGGCTCAAGCTGCAAGCACCGCTCGTCATTGGCACCATCGTGGTACTCATCCACGCGGCGCACACCTTTGCTCCGGCACTCGTCACGTTCTACCAACTCACCGACTGGTGGGTGTGGGCAGTCGTCGGTGGCGCAATCGTTTTGTTCCTCGGCATCACCCTTGAGCGGCGCATCCGTGATCTCAAGGTGCTCAATGCGCGATTCAGCTCACTGCGCTGATCCAGACCGAAGCGCGGCGGGCTGGCACGGCGCGGTCTGGCGCGAAAAACTAGCGCTGCAACCAGGTCAGCACGGCGAGAACGCGACGGTGATCGCTGCCAGAATCTTCGAGATTGAGCTTCTGAAAAATCGACGTCACGTTCTTCTCGACCGCGCCAACGCCGATGACGAGCTGTTTTGCGATTGCAGCATTCGTGCGACCCTCAGCAACGAGCGTCATCACCTCATGCTCGCGCGGTGTGAGCGTCGTCAACGGATCCTGTCGACGGACCACGAGTTGCGCAACAACCTCGGGGTCAAGCACGGTGCTGCCAGCAGAAATGCGCTCGACAGCATCCCGCAGTTCGTCAAGTGAAGCCACCCGATCCTTCAGTAAATAGCCGACGCCGCCGCGCCCCGACGACAACAGCTCTTGGGCGTACACAACCTCGACATACTGTGACAACAAGAGGATGCCGATCTGCGGGCGAAGCTCGCGCAGCCGAATAGCAGCACGCACCCCTTCGTCGCGGAAAGTGGGCGGCATCCGCACATCGAGCACGACGAGATCAGGCGAACACTCATCGAGATTGGCGAGCAGTTCATCCGCGTCACCGAATGCTCCAACAACATCGAACCCTGCTTCGATCAGCACGCGCACAAGCCCCTCACGCAGCAGTACCGAATCGTCGGCAACAGCAACACGCAACGGGCTCATGCGCTCAAGACTAGAGGGCAACGGCTCCTCGATCCGCACTCTGCTTAGGCAGCGGGAGCAACGCGGTCACAACGGTGGGGCCACCCGCGGGACTATCGATCTCAAGACGCCCGCCAACACCACGCACGCGCTCTTCGATCCCGGCAAGACCATGGTCAGGGGCAACTTCGGCGCCGCCGCGCCCGTCATCGATTACCCGTACCGAGAGCCAATCGCGCTCCGGAACAGATTCGACGCTGAGGAGAACTTCCGCGTGGGTTGCCTGCGAGTGCTTCGCGACGTTTGTCACGAGTTCTGCGACAACAAAGTACGACGCCCGCTCGATCTCGCTCGGCAGCAGCAACGGTTCCGGCAACTGAGCTGTCAAGGTTGTGGGAACGGTGGCCCGTGACGACACCGACTCGAGTGCTGCCACGAGCCCGCGATCGAGCAACAGCGGCGGAGCGAAGCCTCGGGAGAGAGCCCGCAGCTCTTCTAGCGCTTCGGAGGACTGCGACTGAGCCTCGGTGAGCAATTTGCGTGCCAACTCAGGATTCGTGTCCAATTGCCGCTCGGCTGCAGCAAGGTCCATTTGGAGTCTCACGAGCCGTTGTTGCGGGCCGTCATGGATGTCGCGCTCAAGCCGGCGAAGCGAGTGACCTTCCGCAGAGAGTGCTGCCCCGCGCGATGCCTCAAGTGACTCGACTTCACGTCGAAGACCATCGGACCGGAATGCCGTGAGGGTTCCCCGCGCCAGCCACCACTGGGTCATTACCAGGCCGCGAGTGACAAAGGGCAAGGTTGCGATGAAGATGAGGCCGACGATGGACGCGACGATATTATCGGCGACTTCGAGGTTCCACGTCGTGGTGTTGACGCCGAAGAGCCCAAAGAACCAGGCGCCGAGCGACCAACCCGGGTCGCCGGTTGTGATCTCGTTACGAATGAACCAAGCCGAGACACCGGTGAGTCCGACGACGAGCCACACGAACGAAATCGCCCACGTGATAATCGTGAGGATGAACCCCAACACGGTGGTGTGCAGCAGATACAACCAGTAGTGAGCGTTGCCGAGCACGGCGGAGAGCCAACCGCCGAAGCCGGTCGCTGCGCGATCGTCTTGCCAATCGGGGCGTTCCAGTCGTCTGCGGCCTGTCCACTCGAGCAGGTTTACGTGCACGAGCCCGAACCCGCGCGACACATACAGCGCAAGAATGAGCACAAATAACCCGATGAGAAATACGGCAAGCGTGCCTAGCCCTGTCGCTACGAGAGAAAGGGCCACGCCGAATCCCGTCATGGCGATCGGAAAACCCAACATCAGGTACAGCAACTCTTTTGGCGTACTGCGCCACAACTGCCAGTAGGGGTTGCGGGGCTTAACTTCGGTCTGTGTTGTCATAGGTCTCTCGCTTTAGTCTCGCGCATCAGGTGGCACATGTTCGCCTTATTCAGGATCGCAAAAGCGAGTGCTCGCCAACAGCGTGGATGCTCACTGAAGAACAGTGGGGTTAGCCCCCGCCAGTTAGCCCACTTCGACCCTCCGCGGCATCGGGACCGCTGGTTAGCGTTGCCTCAGCTTGCTTGTGAATTTTTTGTTGCGTCGTAACGTTGTAGCTGAAGAACAACGAAGGAGCACAAATGACCGAGATTAAAGCAGTTCCGCAGACCTCAGCAGACCCTGACGTCACCTCGGGTGTTGCCCAGTTTCTTGGGCCGGTAGTCACCGACCTCACAGCTCTGTCGATTGACGGCAAGCAGGCTCACTGGCACGTTCGAGGCGCCAACTTTCAGGCCGTGCACGAACTCCTCGACGTGATCGTCGACCACGCCCGCGAGTGGGCAGACACCGCAGCAGAGCGCGTTGTTGCCCTCGGACTCCCGATCGACGCACGCACCAAGACCGTTGGCACCAAGGCAACCACTCCCACGATGACCGCTGGTTTTCAGCAGTCAGACGACGTCATCGCCGAAGTTATCGCTGCGATCGACGCAACGCTCGTGACCGTACGCACCGCTGTCGACGAGCTCGGTGAGCTCGACAAGGTCAGCGAAGATGTCGCGATTGAGATCGCCCGTGGGCTTGAGAAGGACCGCTGGTTCCTCTTCGCCCACCTCGCCACTAAGTAGTGTTTTTGGTGGTCGTTTTGCTTACACCTCGTTGTGTTTACAACTCGTTATGAGTAAAGCGACCATCAAGGATCGTCGCGTCAACCCGCATTGATCGCAGTTCTTCTCCACTGCAGTCGAGCGGGTTTTTTCGTGTCACCACAATGTCGGCAACTTCGCCAACGGCAATCGTTGACTGTGTCGAAGCGTGCAAGGCTTCTTCGATGGTGATGCACTGCTCCGGATGCCACGGCTCACGTCCATCACGACTGCGGCTCACTGCTGCAGCAATCGTCGCCCACGGGTCGAGCGGCGCTACTGGTGCATCTGACCCCATCAGGAGCTTGGCGCCAGCATCGAGCAACCGACGCAACGCAATGGTGCGGTTGGTGCGGCCCGCCCAGTAGGCGTCGGCTACGTCGCGGTCATCCATGGCGTGTTCGGGTTGCACGCTTGCGGCGATGCCGAGAGCCGCGAATCGGGGAAAATCTTCTTCGGCCAGCAACTGGGCGTGCTCAATTCGGCCACGGCATCCGACTGCTTCAAAAGCGTCGAGTGCGAGCCGGTTGGCGTCGTCACCAATGGCATGAACTGCCGGCGACAACCCGGCATCGCTTGCGGTTCGAATCCAATCGATGAGCTCATCGGGCGGGATGTTGAGCATCCCCCTGTTCTCGCCATCTCCGGGGTACGGCTCCATGCAGTACGCGGTTCGCGTGTTGAGCGAGCCATCGGTAATGACTTTGAATGGGCCAACCTCAAGCAGCGGCGCCAATTGCTGGCCCGTCGTTAGCCCCTCCGCAATCGCACGCTCCAAGAACCGCGGGTAGACACCAACGCGCACCCGGAACAGGTCGAAGCCCTCCAGCATTCGGCGGCGCCAGTTGTCGAATTCCCACGTCATTTCAAGATCGACTATGCCGACCACACCACGAGATGCCGCGTCCTGTGCACTGTCTCGAATCCAGACGTCGAGAATTTCCGGTTCCACACGGCTGAGCTCACTACCGACCGCAAATGCTTCTTCTTCGCGCAGAAACCCGGTCGGATGCTCGTAGAAGCCGAATCGTTCGAGAGCAAGACTGTTGAGCCAACAGGAGTGCAAGTCACCACTGACGAGTACAACGGCAATGTCGGAGACTGCGGAATCCAGCAGTGACCGTGTGGGCTGGTCGGGCCACAGAGCATCCCGAAATCCTTGACCGACGATGAGCCCATCAGAGTGGGGAAGTACGGAGGTGGCGATAGTGACCGCGACCTCTGTTGCCGACGTGGTGTGGCTGAGGTCGAGCCGCTGTGATTGCTGAGCCCACATGCTGGAGTGCACATGCTGATCCCAGAGCCCGGGCATGATCCATCGACCGTCGAGGTCAACCACGTCGTCACTCACCTGCGTTGGCGCAGCGTCGTGCGGTTCAATCGCGGTTATTCTTCCGCCGTCAACGGTCACGTCAACACGACGCGATGCATCGTCACCGACGATGCGGGCGTTACTCAGTTTCACTCGGTGAAGCCCTTGTCATTTCTGCGGCCAGTTCTGGGCTAGCGTACGTGCCATTCGAGCTCAACTCGTCCACGATGCGGTCTCGTACGTCAGCTTTCTTGTTTTGGCTCATTTTCATGCGGGCATCGAACCGATCAATGACGATGCGCAAGCCGACGGTTCCCTTTGCGGTGCGGCGAGCGCCAGCCTCGTCGTCGCTGAGGCTCACGGGATGCTCGACGTGATGTTCGAAGTGATCAACGAGTTCACTCAGCACACGAAAATTCTCTTCTTCGCTGAGAATTTCGGGGGTGCCGTAGAGGTGCGCGGTCGCGTGATTCCAAGTGGGGATGTCGTCTCCCTCGGGGTACCAGCTTGACGAGATGTAGCCGTGCGGCCCCTGGATGATCACGAGCACTTCGTGCTGCCCAAGCTCGTGCAACTCATCATCGGGGCGCCCGAAGTGGCTGACCAGACTAATCTGGTCGTCGCGCTCTTCCAGGATCATCGGGTAGTGGGAAGCGACCATTCCATTGGAGGTCGGCGACACAATCGTGGCCCACGGGTGCTCGCGAATGAGGCGTCGCACTTCCTGCGGATCGGTCACGATGTACGTGGGCGTGTGTCGCATCTCAGCCTCCTAAGGGCGCTTCGCTAGCGGTGCTTGGCAACTAGGGCACCAGTACAGTTTGCGTGCTGAAGCCAATTCCATCACGATGTTGGTTCCGCAGACTCGGCACGGCAAGCCTTCACGGTGGTAGACCCAGTGGCGATCGTCGCGGCTGGCCAACGCGGCCGTGTAATCGTCTGCGGTGAGCCCATCCATTGTCATCATTTGACCGGTGGTCACACCGATTTCGAGAAGCGTCGCCCAGTCGCGCCACAGTTCACGCACTAACTCTTCAGGGATCAGCTTTCCGGGGGTGTGCGGATCGAGGCGAGCGCGGAACAGGATCTCGGCGCGGTAGACGTTGCCGATGCCGCTGACGACGGACTGGTCCATCAGCAACAGGCCAATCGCGGTCTGCTTCTTGCGCACGGTTGCGACGAAGCGTTCTTCGGCCTCGCCGTTGTCATCTACGAGCGGGTCGGGGCCGAGTTTGTTGAGCGCGACCTGCACCTCATCAGGTGTTAGCACCTCGCAGGCAGTTGGTCCCCGCAGGTCGGCACACGTGTCAGCGGTGAGCAGACGCACGCGCACAGCGCCGATGGGCTCGGGCGGAAAATCAGAAACCTCGTCGCTGGCTTTCTCTTGCTCCGACATTCTCAAGCGGGTGCGACGCGGGGCACCGATGCTCGCGAGAGAGTCCTCGTGCTCCCCCACGACAGTTCCCGCAGCCGCAGTGCCATCGGCGCCATCGGCGACGGCATCAGCGCCATCGACAACCGTGCCGTGCTGGTTGGTTTGCCCCATGCGACCCGACGCGGATGCCGTGGTGGCATCAGCGGTGAAGTTGCCGGCGAAATCCCAGGCTCCGTAAAGCCCGAGGTGCACGCGCAGCCAGCGGTCGTGCTCGAATTCGAGGAACATCTGCTTGCCCACGGCTTTGGCGCTGAGCATCCGCAGTCCATCGATGCGTTCAGCCCCGGCAGCGAAGCGGCCCTGCGGCGACGACACCGCGACTTGCTTGCCGACGAAGTGCAGCGCGAATTGCCGCGCGATGCGATGTACGGAGTGCCCCTCGGGCATTACTACTCGAAGGGGTGCGCAGCGATTGCGCCGGTTGTTTCGTACTCGGCCAGTTGGGCGATGCGGCGAGCATGACGTTCATCGCCCGAGAAGGGTTCGGCGATGAAGAGGTCGATAAAGCGGGTGGCCTCGTCGACGGTGTGCTGACGAGCGCCGATGGAGATGACGTTGGCGTCGTTGTGTTGGCGAGCGAGGGCCGCGGTTGAGTCGTTCCAGACGAGGGCGGCACGGATGCCCGTCACCTTGTTTGCGGCGATCTGCTCACCGTTGCCTGAGCCTCCGAAGACAACGCCAAGGGCGTCAACGCCGGCAGCCTGATCGGCTGCGACTCCGCGCGCTGCGGCAATGCAGAAGCCGGGGTAATCGTCGAGAGCGTCATACGCAACGGGGCCGTGGTCGATGACCTCGTGGCCGGCATCGGTGAGGTGCTGCTGCAGGGTGGCGCTGAACTCGAGGCCGGCATGATCGGTGGCGATATGGATGCGCATTCGTCCAGTCTACGGTCGCGATCATCCGTCATTGCCTACATTCTGCGGGCGCGGCATAAGCTAGTTGGGTGCGGCCACAAACCGCCCCAAAACGAAGGAGTTGTACGTGCCCGGAGAGAACCTCACCCGTGTTGAAGCGCAAGAACGCAAAGCGATTGTCAACGTTGACAGCTACGAGATTGCACTTGACCTCACGACGGGGCCTGAGACGTTTAAGAGCAGCACGACTGTTCGCTTTACTGCCACTGCTGGCGCATCCACTTTCATTGATTCGATCACCCGAACGGTGCATTCGGTCACACTCAATGGCACCGCTCTTGATGTTGCTGCCGTGAATGATGGTGTGCGCATCCAGCTCGACAATCTTGCTGAGAACAACGTTCTTGAGGTTGTGGCGGATGCCGAATACACCAACACCGGTGAGGGTCTGCACCGCTTCGTTGACCCTGTTGATGACGAGGTGTACCTCTACTCGCAGTTCGAGGTGCCGGATTCGCGTCGCGTCTTCGCTGTGTTCGAGCAGCCTGACCTCAAGGCAACGTTCCAGTTCACGGTGACGGCACCGGCACGCTGGGCCATGATCAGCAACTCGCCCACCCCTGAGCCTGTGGTGGATGGCGAGAATGCCACCTGGGAGTTCCCACCCACTCAGATCATGTCGAGCTACATCACCGCGATCGTGGCTGGTCCGTATGCCGAGGTTCGCGACGAGCTCACCTCGAGCGATGGCCGCGTCATCCCGCTCGGTATCTTCGCGCGTGCGTCGCTGAGCGAGTACCTCGATGCTGACTACATTTTCGAGAAGACCAAGCAGGGATTCGAGTACTTCGAGAAGCACTTCCAGTACCCGTACCCCTTCGAGAAGTACGACCAGATGTTCGTGCCCGAGTTCAACGCCGGTGCCATGGAGAACGCTGGCGCTGTCACGTTCACCGAGACCTATGTGTTCCGCTCGAAGGTGACCGACGCCATCAAGGAACGTCGCGTCGTCACGATCTTGCACGAGCTGGCTCACATGTGGTTCGGCGATCTTGTCACCATGAAGTGGTGGAATGACCTGTGGCTCAACGAGTCGTTCGCTGAATGGGCTTCCACCATCGCGACCGCTGAGGCCACCGAGTGGACCGAAGCGTGGACCACGTTCGCGGCCATGGAGAAGAGCTGGGCTTACAAGCAGGACCAGCTTCCCTCGACGCATCCCGTGTACGCGTCGATCAACGATCTCGATGATGTGCTCGTCAACTTCGATGGCATCACCTACGCGAAGGGCGGCTCGATTCTCAAGCAGCTCGTCGCCTGGGTTGGGCTTGAAGCGTTCATGGCGGGTGTCGCGGCGTACTTCAAGAACCACGCCTACGGCAACACTGAGCTCAAGGACCTGCTGGTTGAGCTGGAGAAGACCAGTGGCCGCGAGCTTATGGAGTGGAGCAAGCTCTGGCTTGAGACCGCCGGTGTAAACACTTTGCGCCCCGAGATCGTCACGGCTGAGGATGGCACTGTCGAGAGCTTCGCGATCGTTCAGACCGCTGCTGCCGACTACCCCACGATTCGCCCGCACCGTTTGGCGATCGGGTACTACTCGCTTGATGGCGGCAAGCTTGTTCGTCACCACCGCATCGAGATTGATGTTGAGGGTGAGCGCACTGAGGTTGCTGAGCTGGTCGGAACCAAGCGTCCCGATCTGGTGCTCATCAACGATGACGACCTCGCGTACGCGAAGATCCGTCTCGATGACGCCTCGCTCGAGGTTGCCATGAAGCACCTCTCAGACATCACTAACCCGTTGGCTCGCGCCATCGTGTGGGGTGCTGCTTGGGATTCTGCCCGTGATGCCGAAACTGCGGCCAGCGATTACGTTGCGTTGGTTCTCGGCAACATTGCGTCGGAAAGCGAGTCGACCACGATTCGCACGACTCTCGCGCAGCTCGTTCTCGTCGCTAAGCAGTACGTTGCTCCCGAGCGTCGTGCGGCAACTGTTGAGAAGATCGGCGACACGCTGTGGGGTCTCGCTCAGAGCGCTGAGGTTGGTTCGGATGCTCAGTTCCAGTTCGTGAAGTACTTTGCGAGCGTTGCGTCGACCGAACAACACGTCACCGTGCTTCGCGCACTGCAGAGTGGTTCGACCACTCTCGACGGTCTCGAAATCGATACCGATCTCAGCTGGGAGCTGCTCGAGGGCCTCGTCATCAACGGTGCTGCCGGTGATGCCGAGGTGGATGAGGCACTCGCGAACGACAAGACGGCTAGCGGCCAGCAAGCTGCGGCTCGCGTTCGCGCCGCCATCGCCACCGAAACGGGTAAGCGTGCGGCCTTTGCGTTGCTCGTGGACAGTGACAAGGCTCCGAATGCGATCGTGCGCAATGTGACCATGGGCTACACCCACGTGAATGATCCCGCAGTTCTCGAAGCCTTCGTGGCTCCGTACTTTGCGGCGGTCAACGACATTTGGGAGAACCGCAGCTATTCGATCGCTGAGACGGTTATCCGCGGACTCTACCCGGCGCCTCTGGCCAACAAGGAGCTCGTGGATGCCACCAACGCGTGGCTTGAAGCGAATCCTGATGTGCCTGCTCTGCGCCGCATCATTGTGGAGAACCTTGCCGGTGTTGAGCGTGCCCTGATCGTTCAGGCTCGCGACAACTCCTAACCCTTCAGCCGCCTCACGGCGGGCATGCCGGAGCCTAGCGGTGACTACACAGAAGTCACTCGCTAGGCTCCGAGCATGGAAGATTTCACGTTGGTCGGCTTGCGCGAGAGCATTGAGGCGTTTTTTCTCGCCTGGCCGATCGTTGAAGGTCTTGCGATCGTCGTGGGCGCCTGGATTATTCGCTTCGTTCTGCTGTTTGTCATCAAGCGTGTCGTTAACCGCATCGTCAACGGCGTCAAGCACAAAGAGAACATCCACGACACCCAGGTTCTGCTGACCTCACCGCTTGCTGCGGTGCGTGTCGTTCAACGCACTCGCACCCTCGGCGGGGTGCTTTCCAGCATTGTGACGGTCGTCCTCGTGATCATCGTGCTGTTGCTGCTCTTCAATCTTTTCGTTCCCGGCGCCACGGGCGCCTTCGCGCTCATCACCGCTGCAACTGGTGCTGGGCTTGGTTTTGGTGCCCAGAATGTCGTGAAAGACGTACTCAACGGCCTCTTCATGGTCGCGGAAGATCAGCTGGGTGTTGGCGATATCGTTGACCTCGGGCCTGCTGTTGGTGTTGTCGAGTCTGTCGACATCCGCACCACGCAGGTTCGCGACGTCAACGGGACTCTCTGGTTTGTGCGCAATGGCGAGATCACTCGCGTCGGCAATATGTCGCAGGGCTGGGCGCGCATCATCATCGACCTTGCTGTGCCTTATGAGTCGGATGTGGATGCCGTTCAGGAGCGCATCTTGAAGACCGCAGTCGATCTCTCCAAGACTCCCAAGTGGGCAACCCGCATCTTGGAAGTTCCGGAGATTTGGGGCATCGAGTCCATCTCGGAGGAGGCTATTGTCGTTCGCCTGGTCGTGAAGACGGCATCCGCAACAAAGGATGATGTTGCTCGTGAGTTGCGTGCTCGTCTCAAGAAGGATTTGGATGAGGCGGGTGTCAAACTTCCGGCATTGAACTCGATCGTGTTGAGTGGGTTCGAGGGTGCTGCCAGTGTGCGCGGTGCACGTCCGCCGCGCACGCGTCCGGTGCCACTGAGTTTTCCTGAGGAGAAGCACAAGAAATGACCGAATCTGAGAATGCGAACGAGCCGTCACCGTCACCGGAAGCTGATGCGGCGGCCGCAGCAGCTGTGCCGCCGAAGCTTCCCAAGATTCGTCTCATTACGAAGCCTGCACTGGCCCCTGATGCTCCTGAAGATTCGATGTGGGAACTCATCGGCGGCCGCGACACCTTCGAGAAGCTGGTGCGCGAGTTCTACGTTGGCGTAGCAACCGATGAGGTTCTGTTGCCGATGTATCCGGAGCAGCCCGACCTTGAGGGTGCCATCCAGCGCTTGACGGGTTTTCTGGAGCAGTACTGGGGCGGCCCGAACACGTACAGCGAGGAGCGTGGACACCCCCGCCTCCGGATGCGTCACATGCCGTTCAAGGTGAATCCGGATGCTCGCGACCGCTGGTTGCACCACATGCGGGCAGCTCTCGACACCCTCGAACTCCCGCCGCTCTACGATGCCGAAATCTGGGCGTACCTCGACCGTGCCGCGCACGCCATGGTCAATACGTTTGAGGATTAGCGGCAGCTACACAGCTAGGAGCAGCTCCGCGCGCCATTTGTGGGTATGGCCCCGACCGCACTCACAGCGGTGCGATTGTGGGAACCGTCATGCCATCGAGGCCGTAGATCTCAAATGACTTGCGGCGGAACGCTAGAACGAGAGCACCATGTGCTGCAGCCTCATCACCGAGTCGAGCTTCGACAATCGGTATTTCAAAGGGAAGTTGAATGTGCTTGCGCACACTCTCCGTGAGCGGGCGCAAAAACTCCTCGTGCGCACGAGACAGGCCTCCCCCGATCACTACTCGCGCTGGATCGACCGTCATCATGAGCGTGGCGAGCGGACGAGCCAAACGCTCAATAAAGCTCTCGATTTCTTGCTGCGCTGAAAGATCACCATCACGTGCCCGAGCGAAGACCACGGCGGCATTCTCGCCGCTCTCCCACGCTATCTCCCCCGTCAGCGGCTGCACTCCAGGGAATGCCAGCCGCCCAACATCGCCTGCAGCATCGTGGGCGCCGCGACGCGGCTTGCCATCAAGGATGAGGCCAACCGCAATACGATTGCCCACCGAAAGGTAAAGGATGTCATTGACAAGTTGGGCTGCGCCGAGATGATGTTCCGCAACAGCTGCAAGCCGCACACCATTATCAACGGTTACCTCAGCGCTAAGTTCTTCCTGCAAATACACACCGATCTCAACCCCCGACCACTCCGGGATCACTACAGATGTGAGAACGAATCCCGACTCATCCACAATGCCAGGAAGTGAAAGGCCCACTGCTCGGAGTCTCTCCAACGGGAGCAATGCTGCACTAAAAGATCGTTTCACCTCTTGCGTGACGGCGCCCAATTTGGCTGCACCGTCTGAATACTTGTCAGCGCCAGCACCGACATGATCGGCAAGAACGGCACCCCGGAGGTCAGAAATAACAACCCGAATGCTCGCATTGCCTACGTCAACGCCAGCAACATACCCCTGAGAACTATTGAACTCATATGACCTGGATGGCCGTCCCACCCCCGCACCCGGTGCAGTGGTGCGGGTCACAATCTCCGCCCGCGCGAGTGTGCCAAGCACATTCTCCACTGAGGTTCGGGAAATTTGAAGTGATTGCGCAATCCCATTTACCGCATCTGGACCGCAGTCTCGGAGATGAAGCGCCACCCGGGTAGCGTGCGATGGCGTTGCTGGGATCTGCATTACACCTCCGATTTACAAGCAACCGCCCACCACAAATCCGAGGCGATCTGAGGATTCACTCTATCTTCCTTTGCGCGCGCCCGCACTCGATTTCTTCAAATATCTCAGTCGACTGACACAATCAATTCAAGCCGTTCGCCCTCGAAACTTGGGCATTCGGCTTTGTAGTTGCTAATTATCACAACGTAGTGTTGAATTACCGTCACGCGACCAATGGAGGATCGAGTATGTCTAAGGGATTTGCTTCCGAAGCCGAGCTGGAAGAGCTACTTGTCACTCCGAGCGCAGGGCTGATTAGAGACCTCTCCCAAGGAGCCGGCGACCTAGTCATACTCGGCGCCGGGGGCAAGATGGGTCCGACGCTTGCAGTGTTGGCGCGCAAAGCTTTTGATGCCGCGGGCCGCTCCGGCGATACGGTTTATGCCGTCTCCCGCTTCGCCGATCAGTCAGTTCGCGAGGGACTAACAGCCGCTGGTGTGAAAGTAGTCCCCTTCGATCTCATCGAAAGCGAGAGCTTGGCCTCGCTGCCGGATGCTCCAAACGTCGTGTTCATGGTGGGTGCCAAGTTCGGCGCGGCCACGAGCCCCTCTTGGGCGTGGGAAGTGAACGCTGCGCTTCCCGACCGTATTGCTCGCCGCTACCGCTCAAGTTCGATCGTTGCTCTCTCAACGGGAAACATTTATCCCTTTGTGTCGCCGGCCACCGGCGGAGCCTCAGAACGTGTCGCACCGGCTCCCATCGGAGAGTATGCACAGTCATGCCTTGGCCGTGAACGTGTCTTTGAGTTCGCTGCCCAAGAACGCGGAACGAGTGTTGCTATCGTTCGCCTCAACTACGCAGTAGATCTCCGCTACGGCGTGCTCGCCGACATTGTTAGCGCCGTTCATGCGGGCGAACCTGTCTCAATCGAGACGGCGAACGTCAACGTGATTTGGCAAGGCTATGCGAACGAAGTGGTGCTGCGAAGCCTTACGCACGCCAGCTCAGATATATTCACCATCAATCTCACCGGTCCCGAAACGCTGAGCGTCGAATCCATCGCGCGCAGGATGGGCGAACTGTTGGAGCACGATGTGACAATCGTCGGCGAACCTCAACCAACGGCACTGCTGAACGATTCCAGCAAGTGCATGTCGCTCTTCGGCTACCCCTCCGTCTCCGCCGAGACCCTCATCCAGTGGCAAGCGCAGTGGATCGAAGCGGGGCTTCCCATGACCGCCAAACCGACGAAGTGGGCTACTCGAGACGGAAAGTTCTAATGAGCATCATCCCCCAGTTGCGCCCTTCCGCCGCCGCATCGCTCTCAGCCGGAGTAGTCATCCCGGCACACCCACTCGCACTCACAGCAGAACGCGCACTCGATGAACGGCGACAGCGCGCACTCAGCCGCTACTACCTTGCCGCTGGCGCCGGTGGGATCGCCGTCGGGGTACACACCACGCAGTTTGAGATTCGCGACCCAGAACACAACCTATTCGAGCCAGTTCTCGCACTTGCTGCCGAAGAGATCAACAATCATGGCGACGAGACCATTATCCGCATCGCTGGAGTGACCGGAGACACCGCACAAGCCGTCGCCGAAGCAACGCTCGCTCGCTCGCTCGGATACGATGCCGTGCTCGTAAGCCCGCGCGTCGCAGGGGCCGACGAGCAGAGCCTTATCGAACGGGCACGTGCAGTCAGCGAGGTGCTTCCGATCATTGGCTTCTATTTGCAGACCGCAATTGGTGGGCCCAACCTCAGCCGCGCGTTCTGGCGAGAATTCGCGGCGATCCCTTCAGTCGTCGCTGTGAAAGCGGCCCCCTTCGATCGCTACCGAACACTCGAACTCATGAGAGGGGTCGCAGAGTCAGGAAGGGCGGATGAAATCTCGCTCTACACCGGAAACGACGATGCAATCATCGCCGATTTGCAATCGGAATTTCACGTGGATTCCCCTACCGGATCGCGCACGCTCCGCTTCGTCGGCGGTCTGCTTGGTCAGTGGGCAGTTGGTACACGCGCAGCAGTGAGCCTGCTGAAGACTGCTCATCTGGCCGCCGCCGGCGATGCAGAAGCGCTTGTTCGCCTGAATCGCAGCGGGGCAGACTTGGTCGACCTCAACCAGGCAGTATTCGACCCGGCCAACGACTTTCGCGGGGTAATAGCTGGCGTACATGAAATGCTTCGCCAGCAGGGACTACTCGAAGGCACCTGGTGTCTTGACCCCAACGAGGGACTATCCCTAGGCCAAGCCGCAGAAATTGAACGAGTTCGCCTCGCCTACCCCGAGCTCAACGATGACGCGTTCATCGCCGCGAATCGCGATGACTGGTTGAGGTGAGCCGCCATGACCGCCATCCGCGTTGCCTTTGTGGCCTCGCACACTCGCATCCGTTCACCGATGCAGCGAATCTCGTCAGGCTCAAAGAACAAAATGTCGAGGTCGACGTCGTCGGTGTCTACGACTCTGATGCGAGCCAGGCGGATATCTTCGCCGAGCGCTTCGCCTGCACTGCGGCCAGCACGCTCGAAGCACTCATCACACTCGACGCGGATCTTTTCATCGTTACGGCTAGGCCTCACGAAATAACCGTCTATGCCGAGACACTGCTGCGCGAAACCTCAGAACCACTCTTCTTCAACAAAGTCGTCGCAGCCAACCACACGCAACTAACGAACTGGATTGCAGCAATCGACAGCGCCCCGGAGCGCGTGGGAACCGCATCCGTGCTCCGATTCGCTCCCCGAGTTCGTGAGCTTGCCGAACAAATTACGGGTGCAGAGATTTGGGGACTGCGGATTCTTGTTCAGCATGACATCGCAATGTTTCTCGCAGAAGACCGAAGATGGCAAGACGATCCCGAACTCGGCGGGGGAACCCTCGTCACTGTTGGCACTCACGCTTGGGAAATAGTCGACCAGCTACTCCCCCAGGCGACACTGGCGAGCTCGGCACACGGGTGGATCCATCACGCACTCAACTCTGCCAGCAGTTCGGAAGAGACAGCTCAACTAACGGGGTCGCTCGTCACGCCTGAAGGAGAAAGCGTGCGTTTTGCCCTCACCGTCACGGGAACTCCCGGCCCTGAGGTGTACGCCGTGGATGTATTCACCTCCACCGGCACACAGTCGTTGATCCTGTCATCCGCCAATACGCACGACTCTTTAGGTTTCGTAGAACTTGCTGACGAGCTCGTACGAAACGCTCAACTCGGCCGCACCACCGCGCCGTGGAATTCAGCCCAGACCATCGTTGCCAACACCATTCACGCAGCACTGACGCTGCGCGAATTTCACCGCACAGAAAAGAGTTCACGCAATGACTAACACTATTGCCCCACCGAGTGCCTCCGGGGTTGTGCCAAAGAAGGGCATTTTCGGATCGATCGGACCAGCCTTCATCACCGCTGCTCTCGTCTTCGGCCCCGGATCGATCGCAACCGCGAGCGCGATGGGCGCCACCTTCGGCTATGAGCTGCTCTGGGTTCCCGTCATCGCCACGATCCTCATGTTGTGCTTTGTGAACATTGGTGTTCGCATCGGACTCAGCACCAAGGACAGCATTCTCGGAACGATCACCCACCGGCTTACCGGCGTCGTCGCCATCATCGTGGGTATCGGTTCGTTCCTTGTCGTCACCTCGTTCCAAGCCGGTAACTCAGCTGGCACCGGAGCCGCAGGCCAATTGCTCTTCGGTGGCGACCCACGATTGTTCGCGATTGGATTCACAATAATCGGCGTCCTGTTCGTGTGGATCCCCAAGTTCTACCCGGCGCTAGAGAAGCTCATGATCGTGGTCATTCTCATCATGCTCGTGGCGATGATCACTACGGCGATCATCAGCAACCCGGATCCCGCCGGAATCATCGGTGGATTAGTCCCGTCTATTCCTGAAGCGTCAGTCCCGCTCATTGTGGGACTTGCCGCGACCACGTTTTCGGTTGTCGGAGCGCTCTACCAGATTCAGCTTGTTCGTGAAAAAGGCTGGGCTCCTACTGACTACAAAATTGCACGACGCGACGCCGTTCTCGGAACACTGATTCTTGGGTTGCTCTCTGCGATCATCATGATCGCTGCGGCTGCAACTCTTAACCCCGCTGGTATCGCAGCAACATCACCGGCAGCACTGGCCCAAATCCTTGCACCAATCGGTTCTTGGGCAGTCGTTCTCTTTGCCATTGGGCTGTGGGCGTCGGCATTCTCATCAATGCTCGGAAACTCCACCATTGGTGGAACGATGCTCGCCGGTGTTTTCCGCATCGACCGCGGTGGCCTCTCCTCAACACCCGTCAAACTCTGCATCTCATTTGTGATCGTGCTCGGCGGGGTAGTCGCGGCGATCGGTGACGTCCCTTTGAGTGGTGTGCTTTCGTTTCACCGTGTGGGGTCAGTGGTTTTAGCTTAGGCGGCAATCAGTTCGGGCAGTGTTGTCACCTCCTCGATTGTTGAAGTCGGCTNGGTGACGTTCCTTTGAGTGGTGTGCTTTCGTTTCACCGTGTGGGGTCAGTGGTTTTAGCTTAGGCGGCAATCAGTTCGGGCAGTGTTGTCACCTCCTCGATTGTTGAAGTCGGCTCGTTCATGGTCTTCAGCTCAAGCATGGAGGATTCGGAGAAGTAGCGCCGGTCGCCAGCCTCCCACTCGTCATGCTGCTCGATTAGAACGGAGCCAGCTAGTCGTAACAGGGCAGCGGGGTTGGGGAACACGCCCACGACGTCGGTGCGGCGTTTGATCTCTTTATTTACTCGTTCTAGCGGGTTCGTGGACCAGATCTGGCGCCAATGCCGTTGCGGGAACGCAGCGAACGCGAGAAGGTCATGTTGCGCGTCGTCGAGCATCGCAGCGACCTTCGGATGGGACCTCGCGAGCATCGTGGTGACCTCAGCAAACTGGGTGTGGATGTGCTCCGCATCAGGCTGGGCGAACACGGTACGGATGATTGAGGCAACCATGTCCTGAGAGCCCTTCGGGACAACACACAGCACGTTGCGCATGAAATGCACCCGGCATCTCTGCCAACTGGCGCCCTGAAACACGATCCCGATCGCTTTCTTCAATCCCGAGTGCGCATCAGACATAACAAGCTTCACCCCATCGAGGCCGCGAATTTTCAACGACCGCAGAAACGCAGTCCAGAACCCCTCGTTCTCGGTATCTCCGACGTCGAAGCCGAGCACTTCACGACGCCCGTCGGCGGCAACCCCGACGGCAACGACGATGGCTTGGGAGACGATGCGGTGCTCCACCCTGGCTTTGCAGTAAGTCGCGTCGAGAAACACATACGGGTAATCCAACGCGGACAACGACCGGTCACGGAACTGCGCCACCTCCGCGTCCAGGCCGGCGCATATCCTCGAGACTTCGGACTTGGATATTCCGGTATCAGCGCCGAGTGCTTTGACGAGATCATCAACTTTTCGAGTCGAGACACCATGCAAATATGCTTCCATCACGACCGCGAACAGGGCTTGGTCGATGCGCCGGCGGCGTTCTAACAGTGCGGGAAAGAACGTCCCCGCCCGAAGTTTTGGGATCTTCAAATCAAGATCCCCGGCGGTGGACGTTAACACTCGCGGACGTGTGCCGTTGCGGTGGGTGGTGCGCTCATCAGAGCGTTCGAACGGGCCTGCGCCGATGAACGCGGTCGCCTCCGCATCGATCAGCTCCTGATAGAGAGTTTCCGTCGCGACTCGGATTCGGTCGGTGACATCGGTGAGTTTCAACTCGCCAAGAAGGTTGAGCAGGGCAGACTGGTCTAGAGCCATCGTGTTGTGTCCTTTGCGTGAGATCTTTAGTCGGTTCTCACCGACCATCGCACGATGGCTCTTCACGTCAACGAAGCAACGCTCACGAGCCCGAAATCACACCACTCCCAGGGACGTCACCCGGCGATCTTCGGCGGCATTCCGATTCAACTCATCATCACGGCCCAGGCGGTCACCATTCTTGCCGTACCGCTGATCGGCGTCGTGATGGTAGTCCTCGGACGCCACAAGGATCGCGGCAACTTGCGAATCGGCTTGCCCCAGTTGATTCTTAGCTTGCTCGGTCTCGCGTTCTTGGTATTCCTTGCAGTGATGTACGCGATACGCATCTTCGGCTAATTCCCCAAAACACCATCGCGATCGTATGGCTCACGGGCCCCAGCTTCCTGCTGGGGGTCCGTGAGAGATACTGTTGCCGATGTGTCCGGAGCAGCCCGATCTCGAGGGTGCCATCCAGCGCCTGACGGGTTTCTTGGAACAGTATTGGGGCGGCCCGAACATGTACAGCCAGAAACGAGGACACCCGCGCCTGCGCATGTGCCACATGCCCTTCAAGGTGAATCCGGATGCTCGTGACCGTTGGCTGCATCACATGCGGGTAGCCCTCGACACCCTCGAACTACCGCCACTTTATGACGCCGAAATCTGGGCGTACCTCGACCGCGCTGCGCACGCGATGGTCAATACGTTTGAGGAGTAACCGGAGTCGCGAGCGCGAATAATTCCGGAATGCGACGCCGAAGATCTAAACTGCGAACCATGCCAGAGAGCGATGAGCAGGGAAGTTATGCACCGATCAGACAAGGCGCCGAGCGCACCGAGATCCTGCATCGCCTGCCGTTCGACCTCTCGACACTGTCGGTGACGGGTCTGGTGATCATCTGCGAACGTGATGATCCGGTTCCAGAAAATACGCGCCCACACATGAGCATGAAGATGACCCAGTATCTGCGGCTTTCGGACGATTCGATGATCCGTCTCGACATGGATCGCGGTGTGACCGTATCCAGACACGGGGGTGGCGACGTCGTCTCGTGGAAACAGCCCGCCGCCGCCGTGATCTCTGAGGTTCTCGATCTAGTGCGCAACGATGACGCCGCGAATCCTGATTCGTTTCCGTGGGAAGCGTATGCCGAGGCCGCACAACTCAGGGGCATCTCGGTTGACGCCGACGATCTGCGCGGTCTCCCACACACGGTGCTGCTGTCGGATGAGCTCACCGAGATTTACGAGTTCTGATCGACGAGCGACTTCACTCTGGGGCCGCGTGATCCTTCGGGTTCGCACGCAGTAACCCAGCCTGTTTGGGGTCTGGCACAGCCGGGCCGCGGCGCGGGCGTTGGTGTTCGGTATCTCCGGCTCCGACTCGGTTGCTGCGTTCTGTCAGCGCGACGAGCGCAAGGTGTCGGTCGGCAGTCCAACAAATCAACTTGCCTTTGTGATCCTTGTTGCGGCCTAGGACGCCAGCCTCAGCGAGCTGCACGAGCGCCCGGTGCGCCGCTGCGGGAGAAACTCGGTGCCGCGCAGCGACCGTTTCTATCGTTAGCACTGGTTCCGTAGCCAAAGCGTTGAGAATGCGCAGGATCACGGCATCGCGACGGGGTGTCGCCGGTGAGACACCTTCGGTTTGTCGATACCGGACCAATGTGTCTCGGACTTCATCATCCAGCGCGGCGATGTCGTCAGAGAGTCGCACAGCGTTCCCCGCGGCGAGTTCTGCGGCGTTGGCGAACCCGATGATCCACTCATCCAGGCGGGGTGGGTCCTTTCGAAACGCGGTGAGCCCGGCCACGTAGTCGTTGACGTCGCCGGCGAAGACCGTGCTGATGGGAATGAGGGTGTTTCTGAGAGCATCCGTGCGGCGAAGAACAGTGTGGATGAGGGCACGCCCGGTTCGGCCGTTGCCGTCAATGAAGGGGTGGATGGTTTCGAATTGCGCATGCGCGATCGCTGCGCGCACGACAGGGTTCCCGTGTGTTGCGGTCACGAAACGGCTGAGATCATCGACCAGTCGTCGCACCTCAGATTCCGGCGGGGGCACGAAGTCGGCGCGGAGTGGACTCCAGCCGGACCCGCCGACCCAGTTTTGCTCCGTACGCAATCCTGCCTCTAACCCGGGTTCAATCACATGCTGCAGCTGTTCGAGGTCAGCCGTCGTGACGGGGCGTTCTCTGTCGGCGAGGGAGGCGATTGCTTCCTCCGTGGCTCGAACGTTGGAAACAACGTCCAAGGCGACACGGGTGCCTTGTTGAAGCAACTCTGCGATCGCAAGTTTCTTGGGGGTGACCCTGTTGCCTTCGATCCATGATGAGGAGATGCTCTCGGAGCGGATCAGCAGGTGGTTGAGGTAGCCGCCACGAGCGCCGATTCTCTCGTCTGCGCGGGTGAGAACTGCGAGCGCATCTTCTGCCGCTTGTTGGGCTTCTTGGCCGAGCTGAGGAAGCTGCTCCCCCAGTTCGTCGGGAACGTAGGCACGATACCGACCAGGCGCTCGGTCTTTGCGACTGAGGTGTGCGGCATCATGAGGGTTCCAGAGCAGGTCGACGTAGAAGGCCATAAGAACTGCTCCTAACGTGGGTTGCGGATGCCCTAAATCTACTTTAGCTGCTTTAAAGGTGATATTGGATGCTCGTTGTCACGTTTGTGGCTTCTGCGCTCGGGCGCGGCGTTCGTCAACGCTTCAACTTCACGTGCGCTTCAGGGTTTACCGTGAAGGTATGCAAATCACGCTGCAATACTTCGAGGGCTGCCCCAACTGAAAAGTTGCCGATCAGCACATCAACGAACTCGTACAAGAGTTCCCGGAGATCACGGTGTCGCGACACCTGGTCGACACGGTCGAAGAAGCTGTGCGCGTGGGATTTCGCGGGTCACCGAGCATCCTCTTCGATGGTGTGGATCCTTTTGCTCAGGAGGATGCCCCGGTCGGGCTCGCGTGCCGCCGGTATGTCACCCCGGATGGCTTTGCCGGCGCACCCACTGTTGACCAACTGCGAGACAAGCTGCGCAGCTTGTAGCCCCCCAGGTCGGCTCTGCGAGCCCCGGGGCCAAACTCGTCTCGTGCACACTTGGGCGTTCAAAATCTCTCGCATTTCTTGATAATTTGAGGCTACGAAGACGCGTGACGGCGTGTTTGTCAACAAGATGACGTCTTTAGCCTAATAGTTAGAATTGTCTGAAATATGGGCGTTTTGCGTGCGCATCTAGAACGATGAGAATCGCGGGCGATGCCACCAATCGCGCCAAGAGGCCTAGTCAGCGAATGATTTGGGGCTGCGCTAGGCAATCGATCGGTGCGTGATCCCATTCACGACATAGACACAATCTCCCCGCCATAATGCACTCCCGGCTTGCTAGAAAGTCCGCCCCCAAGCCTGTATCCCCACGTGGCCCAGACACCGACGAAAGAGGCTGCCGATTTAGCAGTGAAGCACCTCGCGTGAACTATCTCTCGTTATGGGGGCTCGCGTGGATGGCGTGGGCGCGGTGCGACGACCGGTGGGTATGGCACTCTGAAGTGGCCCCACCTTTGAGGCTTTTAGTCGTTTGAAGTGGCCCCACCCTCGACCCACCCGTAGCGTTCTTTTTGTCGACCAAGACGAA